>NZ_CP012401.1:900000-1100000 GCF_001305595.1 Azospirillum thiophilum | reverse complement strand
GGTCTTATCAATGGTCTTAATACCTTCGTGTAGAGACCGTGATCGACGGCTTGCTGGGCGACCCAGGGGTTACAGGAGGAGGATGACGGTGCGTTCGAGGCTCTCCCGCCTTCCCACGCTCGCCTTGTTTGCCATCATCGCGGCCGGAGCGCTGATGCCTGTGGCAGTTGCCGCACGCAACACCGACGCGCCGAGCGGCCGGGGGCAGCATTCCTATAAGCCGGCGGTAAAACCGAATACGGAAGCGGGAGAGAGTTCCGAGCCCACGGATATCCCGGAGACTGCAAAAGCCGATGATGTTCCGGCCGGCCCGATCGACCGCCGCACCCTGTCGATCGGGCGTGGCGACACGCTGATGGATCTTTTGGCTGGGGCGAACGTGCCGGCCAATGATGCCCATGACGCGGTTTCCGCCCTGCGCGACGTCTATAATCCGCGCCGCCTCCAGGTCGGGCAGCGCGTGACCGTTCTGTTCGAGCCGCGCCGCGGCGGTGCCCGCAAGTTCGTCGGGCTGGAATTCGCTCCCGACCCCCTGCGGTCCGTGTCGATCGCGCGCAAGGGCAATGCGGGCTTCACCTCCAGCCAGATCGAGAAGCCGGTGACACGGAAGCCGGTCGCGGCACAGGGTGTCATCCGGTCGAGCCTGTTCGAGGCGGGGGCCCAGGCCGGGGTTCCGATCTCGGTCATGATGGCTTTCATCCAGAACTTCTCCTACGACGTCGACTTCCAGCGCGACCTGCAGCCGGGCGACCGCTTCGAGATCATGTACGAAAAGCTGGTCACCGCCGACGGAACCGCAGCCGGCGAGGGTGACCTGCTCTACGCATCGCTGACGCTGAGCGGCGACGACATGCCGATCTACCGGTTCAAGACCCGCGACGGCCGCATCGACTATTTCAACGGCGACGGCGAGAGCATCCGACGCGCCCTGCTGCGCACCCCGGTCGACGGCGCGCGCATCACCTCGGGCTTCGGCATGCGCCGCCACCCGATCCTGGGCTTCAGCAAGATGCACAAGGGCGTGGATTTCGGAGCTCCGGCGGGCACGCCGATCTACGCCGCCGGCCGCGGCACGGTGGAGTTGGCCGAGCGCAACAGCTCCTATGGCAACTACATCCGCATCCGCCACAATACCGAGATTTCCACCGCCTATGCCCATATGAGCCGTTTCGCCAAATCGATCCGGCGCGGCGGCCGGGTCGAACAGGGCGATGTCATCGGCTATGTCGGCTCCACCGGACGATCCACCGGGCCGCATCTGCATTACGAAGTGCTGAAGGCCGGGCATCAGGTGAACCCGCGCTCGGTGGACCTGCCGACCGGCGAGAAACTGGAAGGGCGTGAGCTTCAGGCCTTCCAGCAGGCCCGGAGGGCGATCGACAAGCTGTTCGAGGACAACCGCAGCGGCCTCCAGTTGGCCCGCACCCCGGCCCCGGTGGAGGAAAAAGGCTGCAGCAAAGCCACCAGCTGCTGACCGGACAATCTCCGACCGGTTCCGTCAGCTCTGGTTCATGATGTTGCGGAGGGCGCCGACGAACTGGCGGGCGGTATGTTCGTCCTCCAGCATCTTCTGCAGCTTCTCGCGGATGACCATCGCCTTCGGACGCTGCTGCATCGCGCGTTCGATGGCAAGATCCGCTTCGCCGGGCTTCAATGGTTCGAGGTCGGACATGACGGACATCCCGTGCTGGTGCCGGAAGTCGGCATTGAGGTAAGGATAGCCGGTTCCGGGCCGGCCATCATCAGACAAAGCGCGTTGACGCTATTGCTCGTGCGGTGCTGCGTCAGCGGTATTGGCCGACGGTCTCCACCGCCTCCCCGCCGGTGCCGAGCTTGAACTCGGTGACGCCGGGGGCGGTGTCGGGATTGATGCCGCCAAGGTCGAGGGCGCGGACCCCGCGCCCCTTGAACTCCTGCATCGCCCGCCACAGGACCAGTCTCATGGCACCGCTCTTGCGGCCCGACGCGCTGGCCCAACTGATCTGGCTGGTGGCGCACATGCCATGGCGGAAGAACAGGCCGCAGGCGACCGGCGTACGGCCGTCCAGCGCCGTGACCATGACGACGCCGTCGTTGCGGCTACCGCCCTTGACCATGGCATTGCGCAGACGGACGGCCAGCGGCCCGGTCATCGCGCGGAAGCCCTTGTCCCGCGCCTGGACGTGTTCCTGCTTCATCAGCCAGGGAAGATTGTCGGCCTTCCAGTCGACGTCGAGGACCAGCCCGGCCTTCTCCGCTCCGCGCAGCCGCTGGCGCCAGTCCCGAGCCAGCCCGGCGCGCATCGCCTCCTCGCTCCGGGTCAGGTCGAGCCAAACGGTCCGGTAGCCGGTGCCGATCTTCTGGAAGCCGCAACGGGCAAGCAGTGACTCGCTCTCCGGTCCGGCCGGGAGCTCCGGCAACAGGTTGGCGCGGCTGAGTGGCGAGCGCGGGCAGGCACGGCGCAGCCGACGGAATACCGCTTCCAGCATGTCGGGGGTGAGGATCGTACCATCGAGCCACAGCGGGCCGCGATAGCATTGGCGGTCGTGGAACAGCTTCAGCATGCGGCGGTCGAGCGTCTGCACGAGGCCGACCGGCTCGCCATCTCCACGGATCACGCCCAGGCGCGGGACATGGCCATAGGTGCGGCCCATGGCACGGCCATAGGCGAAACTCTGCAACAGGGTGGAGCGCGAGACACGTGCGAACAGCGCGTTCCACTCGCCGACAGTGCCCTCGTTCCAGGAAATGTCGATGTCGGGCATCGAGGTTCCCCGCCGGTTCAGGCCGGCGGCAGGGCAGCGGTCGCCTCTTCCACCTGGGCGAAGGACGGACGGTATTCGGGTTCGAGCACGTTGCGCGCGTACTCCACCGAAATGGCTGGAGCATAGCCGGACAGATGCGCGATCAGACCGGTCTTCATCGCGTGGTAATATTTGCCCTCGGCATGATAGATGTTCTTCAGGCCGCTGGCGATGGGGGCGAGGAAGCCGTAGGCGACCAGGATGCCGGTGAAGGTGCCGACCAGCGCGCCGCCGATCAGCTTGCCCAGAACCTCCGGCGGTTCGGTGATCGACCCCATGGTATGAATCACGCCCAGCACCGCGGCCACGATGCCCAGCGCCGGCACCGCGTCGGCCACCGCCTGGATGGCGTCGGCAATGCGCTGGTGTTCGTGGTGCATCGTCTCGATGTCCTCGTCCATCAGGTCGACCAGCTCATGCGGGTTGTCGGCCCCCAGTGACATCAAGCGCAGATAGGTACAAAGGAAAGCGATGGCGTGATGGTCGCCGTAGAATTTGGGAAACTGCTGGAAGAGCGGCGAGTCTTCCGGCTTCTCGATATGCTGCTCCAGAGCCAGCAGGCCCTTGGTCTTCGCGATCTTGAAGACCTGATACATCATGGTGAGGATTTCCAGGAAATCCTCCTTCTTGTATTTCGGACCCTTGAAGAGATGGCCGAGCTCCTTGCCCGTATGGGTGACCACGGATTTTGGATTGGCGATGAAGAAAGCTCCGGCGGCCGACCCAAGAATGATCAGGAACTCGAACGGCATCCACAGCACGCCCATGTGGCCGCCACCCAGGACGTAGCCGCCGAACACGCTGAAGATCACGATGGCCAATCCGATGATCACGAACATTCGGTCTCTTCCTCCCCCGATACCGGCCACGGACTGCTAGCCGACCCGGCGGACAGATGGCCGGAGATCGATTGAGTTTCCGTGAATCACCCGAACGGCCTAACGCCTTTGCGACAGGCCGCGCGATCCTACCGGGGCGGGCGGGTCCTGTCACGAAAGGACTGGTGACCTAGGGTTTCCAACCAGTTCGCGACTGCCGGGCGGAGAAAGCACGCAGCGGATGGCGGATCGGCATGCATGGAGGACACAGAAAGATCACTGACCGGCCAACCGCCGCATCGCCATCCCCATCAGCCTGCCCCTTTGTTTCCCCTCTGATCCGGCAGACACCGGACACCGTATCAGTCATCATATGTGTAAGGATGTTGCGATCCCTCCAACCGGGCCACTGCCATGACCGTCCAAACCCACCTCCGCACCATCGCCCTGGCGGCGCTCCTCCCTTTGATGGGAGGCGCCTCGGCCCTGGCCGCCAGCGCCCACGACTTCACCTTCCAGGGTATCGACGGCCAGCCCTTGCCGCTGTCGCAGTTCGCCGGCAAGACGATCCTGGTGGTCAACACCGCATCTCAATGCGGATTCACTCCGCAATACAAGGGATTGGAGGCACTCTGGCAGCGCTACCGCGACCGCGGGCTGGTGGTGGTCGGTGTGCCGTCCGACGATTTCGGCGGGCAGGAGCCGGGGAGCGCCGCGCAGATCAAGGATTTCTGCGAGGTCAACTACAGCATCGACTTTCCGATGACGGACAAGACGGTGGTGTCCGGCGACGGTGCCCACCCCTTCTACCGCTGGGCGGCCGACGAGTTGGGCTTCCTGGCCAAGCCGCGCTGGAACTTCCACAAATATCTGATCGGGCCGGACGGCAAGCTGCAATCCTGGTTCTCGACCATGACCGATCCCGAGTCCGAGAAGGTCCGCGAAGCGATCGAAACGCTGCTGCCGGCGACCGCACCGAAGTCCTGACCACCGGACGGGCAACCGGCAGTGATCTTCACTCCACCGCCTGCCGCAAGGCCGCTGCACCTGCCCAGGGTGCCAGCGGCAGGGCGGCGGCGAGGATGCCGGCCAGCAACAGCAGGTGCGGGCGCGGGGTCAGCCCGTTGATCGCCGCGTCGATGGCGCCAGCGCCGAAGATCAGCACCGGGATGTAGAGCGGCAGGATCAGCAGCGACAGCAGCACGCCGCCGCGCCGCGCGCCCAGGGTCAACGCCGCGCCGATGGCACCGATCAGGCTGAGGATCGGCGTGCCCAGCGTCAGCGTCAGCACCAGAACGCCGAACCCTTCCGCATCCATGTTCAGCAGCACCGCCAGCAACGGGGCGGCGACGATCAGCGGCACGCCGGTGACCAGCCAATGGGCCAGGGTCTTGGCCAGCACCGCGGCTTCCAGCGGCAGGGAGGAGAGCGAAAGGAGTTCTAGCGAGCCGTCCTCGTAATCGGTCTGGAATAACCGTTCCAGCGACAGGAGGGAGGCGAGCAGCGCCGACACCCAGATCACGCCGGCGGCGATCCGGGCAAGGATGTTCGGCTCCGGCCCGACGCCGAAGGGGAACAGAACCACGCACAGCACGAAGAACATGACAGCGATGGTGGCGTCAGACCCCTGGCGCAGCGCCAGCCGCAGGTCGCGTGCGACCAGACGCAGGAAACGGCTCATGCGGCGGCCCCCTCTTCCTCTTCGTACCCATCCCCCTCCCCTTCATCGGCATAAGGGGTGAAATCGTCCAGATGCAGAGCCTCGCCGCCGGGGGTGGCGATGTCAGTGTGGGTGGAGAGCACCACCATGCCGCCCTGGGCGCGGTGTTCGGCGATCAACCCCTCGAACAGGGCGATGGCCGCACGGTCGAGCGCAACGGTCGGCTCGTCCAGCAACCACAGCGCCGCCGGTGCGGCCAACAGCCGCGCCAGATTGAGCCGCCGCTTCTGCCCGGCCGACAGGTAGCGCCCCGGCACCGCGGCGATGTGCGGCACCCCCAGCCGGTCGAGCGCCGTCCGGGCATTGGCCGCCGGATCCCCGGCCCCCGCCAATGCCGCCCAGAAGGCGAGATTCTCCGCCGCCGTCAGCACCGGCTTCACCGCGTCGAGATGGCCGACATACTGCACCCGCGCCCGGTGACCGTCGGCATCGTCGGCGATCGAGACCCCATCCCAGCCGAGCGTGCCGCGCAGGGGCTTCAGCAGTCCGGCCATCACCCGCAGCAGGCTGGATTTGCCGCTGCCATTCGGGCCGAGCAGCACGAGCGCCCCGCCGGGGGCGATACGGAACTCCAGCCCGGTGAAGACCAGCCGGTCGCCACGCAGGCAGGTCAGCTCGGATCCGGCGAAGACGGGCATGGCTACGGGTCGCGCTTCCGGTTGAGGGAGGCGCTGCTATAGCACAAGGCGGCGCGAAAGCCGGAGCAAGAATGGCGTCTTCATGGCCACGGCTCCGGGCGGACAAAGAAAAGGCCACCGCGAGGGGGTTCTCGCAGTGGCCTCGTGCCCGGCCGGGTCCGGCTGGGCGATGCTCGGTAGAACGACCCCCGCTTCACCGCGGCAACAACGTTAGGGGAGACGTCGTGCGCGACCTATGGGGCCGGTTGCTTGAAAACCCATTTAATGGAAGAAAATGGCAAAATTTGGATGGGGTTCGAGCGATCGGACATCGTCTCCGCTGAAAGACCGCTCCCACGACGGCACCGTCCCATGCGTGCACTGCAGCACCGGGTGCCGCGATTGTCACGGCTGGACGGACAACGATTGTTCTGAATCAACGCCTTCGCTCCACCGATCGCGCATCTTCACGCCGTCTTTCCCCCTGTCCCGCGGGGGATGCGGCACGCTGCTCGGGGCGTGCCGGCGACATGCCAAATTGTGTCCAGGAAGCGAGTTCGCCATGTCGGCCTTTGCAGACATCCTTCAGGCCATGCCGCCGATCGCGCGCGTTGTCCTCATGCTCGGTCTCGTCTCGGCGGCCGGGGTGGCCCTCGGCCATGTGAAGATCCGGGGGGTCGGGCTCGGCATCGGCGGCGTGCTGTTCGCGGGCATCGCCGGCGGCCATGTCGCCAAGCAGGCCGGCATCGCCTTCAATCCGGAGATGATGGACTTCATCCGCGACTTCGGGCTGATCCTGTTCGTCTATACCATCGGCATCCAGGTCGGTCCCGGCTTCTTCGCGGCGCTTCGCCGCACCGGGCTGGCGCTGAACGGCCTGGCGCTGCTGATGGTGGTGTCCAGCATCCTGCTGACTGCGGTGCTGGTGGGATCGGGGGCATTGTCGCTGGGCTCCTCGCTGGGGGTGTTCGCCGGTGCGGTGACCAATGCCCCGGCGTTGGCCGCCACCCAGCAGGTGCTGACCGAGGTCGGGGCCGATGCCGCGGTGATGGCCCTGCCCGGCCTCGCCTTCGCCGTCACCTACCCGTTCGGCATCGCCGGCAACCTGCTGGCGATGGCCGCCGTCCGCATCCTGTTCCGCATCGACCCGGAAGCGGAGGCCCGCCGGTTCGAGGAGTGCCGCCGCGCCGAAGTGTCGACGCTGGAGACCATGGATCTGGCCGTACGCAATCCGGACCTCGCCGGCAGGCCGCTGGGCTCCCTCACGCTGATGGGAAGCCTGATGTGCGACCAAGGCGTCGTGGCCTCGCGCCTGCTGCGCGACGGCGTGCTGTGCGTGCCGCGCCCTGACACCCTGCTGAGGCTGGGCGACGTGCTGCACGTCGTCGGGCCGCGGCCCAAGCTGGAGCAGGCGCGCGCCCTGCTGGGACAGGAATTCGACCGGCCGCTGACCACCAAGGGCACCGACCTGAAGTGGGAGCGCATCGTCGTCACCAACAGCGCCGTGCTGGGCAAGTCAATCGCCGCCCTGAACCTGCAGGAGGCGCATGATGTCGTGGTCAGCCGCGTCAACCGGTCGGGCGTGGAACTGGTGCCGACCCCGGCGCTGAAGCTGCAGTTCGGCGACATCCTGACGGTGATCGGCCGGCCGGAGAGCCTTGCCGCCGTCGGAAAGGTCTTCGGCAACTCGTCCCGCCGGCTGCAGCAGGTCGAGATGATCCCGATGTTCCTCGGCATCGCGCTCGGGGCGGCGCTGGGCGCCATCCCGATCTTCCTGCCGGGGATGCCGGCGCCCCTGCGCCTGGGTCTGGCCGGCGGGCCGCTGATCGTCGCGCTGATCCTGGGCCGCATCGGCCATATCGGGCCGCTGGTGTGGTTCATGCCGCCCGCCGCCAACCTGGCGCTGCGCGAGATCGGCATCGTGCTGTTCCTGGCGGTGCTGGGCATCGCGTCGGGCGACCGCTTCATCGCCACGCTGGCCAGTGGCGCCGGCTGGCCCTGGATGCTCTGGGGCGTGCTGGTGACGCTGGCGCCGCTGCTGCTGACCGGGCTGATCGCGCGCGGGCTGATGAAGCTGAATTTCCTGACCATCTGCGGCGTGCTGGCCGGGGCGCAGACCAACCCGCCGGGGCTCGCCTACGCCAACGCACTGGTCGCGTCGGAGGCGCCGGCGTTGGCCTATGCCACGGTCTACCCGCTGGCGATGTGCCTGCGCATCCTGGGTCCGCAGATCCTGGTACTATTGTTGTGGTGACGGAGCATTTTCCGACACAAGCGGCACAACGTGCACGCGGTGTGAAATCCGCGTTGCGGAACCCATACGCCCCGGTCTAGCCTGTGCCGCAATGGTCAGACCATGGCCCACCACCACAACCCAGCCGGTTCCTGCGCATGCATCGACACCCGCCCGTCAGTGAGTCCGCCCCCGCCGCCGTCGTCGTGGAGGGGTTGCACAAGCGGTTCGGCGAGCTGGAGGTGCTGAAGGGCGTTTCGCTGACCGCAAGGGAAGGCGACGTCATCACGCTGATCGGCTCGTCCGGCTCGGGCAAGAGCACGCTGCTGCGCTGCATCAACATGCTGGAGATCCCCGACGACGGGCGCGTCGTCATCGGCGGCGAGTCCATCGGGCTGAAGAAGGCCCGCGGCGGCCGCACCGTTCCCGCCGACAGCCGGCAGGTCGAGCGCATCCGCACCCGGCTGGGCATGGTGTTCCAGAGCTTCAACCTCTGGACCCACATGACGATCCTGGAAAACGTGATCGAGGCGCCGGTGCATGTGCTTGGCGTGCCGAAGGCGGAGGCCGTCGACCGCGCCCGCGGGCTTCTGGACAAGGTCGGCATCCTGGCCAAGGCCGACGCCTATCCGGTCCAGCTGTCGGGCGGGCAGCAGCAGCGCGCGGCCATCGCGCGGGCGCTCGCCATGCAGCCCAAGGTGATGCTGTTCGACGAGCCGACCTCGGCGCTCGACCCGGAGCTGGTCGGCGAGGTGCTGCGCGTCATCCGCCAGTTGGCGGACGAAGGCAACACGATGATCCTGGTGACGCACGAGATGGGCTTCGCCCGCGAAGTGGCGTCCAAGGTGGTTTTCCTGCACCAGGGGCGGATCGAGGAGGAGGGGTCACCCGACAAGGTGCTGACCAACCCCGACTCGGACCGGGTGCGGCAGTTCCTCTCGCGCCATCTGTCCGGCGCGGCGTGAGGGGACGAGGCAGAGGGCAGGACCGGACCGTCAGAAACAGCCCGGCCCCGGCAGGGGCCAAAGAACGGGCGAACCGAACAGAGGAGTGTGTTCCTTGAAGAAGATCGTTTCGGCCCTGGCGCTCGGCGCCATGATGGCCGTTGCCGCCGCCGGCGCCGCCGGTGCGAAGGAATGGAAGACGGTCCGCATCGCCAGCGAGGGCGCCTATCCTCCGTGGAACGCCACCGACACCTCTGGCAAGCTGATCGGTTTCGAGGTCGAGCTCGCCAATGACCTGTGCAAACGCATGAAGGTCACCTGCGAGTATGTGGCCCAGGACTGGGACGGCATCATCCCGGCCCTGCAGCAGGGCAAGTACGACGCCATCATGTCGGCGATGACCATCACCGACGAGCGCAAGAAGGTCATCGACTTCTCGGCCCCCTATGGCACCGAACCGTCGGTCTTCGCCGTGCTGACCAGCTCGCCGCTGGCCAAGGCGCTGAACCTGGGTGCAGAGCGCGTCGACCTGAACGACCAGGGCAAGGCGAAGCCGACGCTGGACAAGCTGGCCGAGGTGCTGAAGGGCAAGGCGGTCGGCGTCCAGGTGTCGACCATCCAGGCCGATTTCATGGACAAGCATCTGTCGAAGGTGACGATGCGCACCTACGACAAGATCGACAATGCCGGCATCGACCTGACGTCCGGCCGCGTCGACGCCATGCTGGGCGACCGCTCGGTCGTCGAGGCGGTGGTCAAGACCGACCCGGCCAAGATGGTCATCGTCGGCCCGAACTTCATCGGCGGCGTGATCGGCGAGGGCATGGGCGTCGGCCTGCGCAAGGACAGCGCCGACCTGAAGGCGATGTTCGACAAGGCCATCGCCGAGGCGCTGAAGGACGGCACCGTCAAGAAGCTCAGCACCCAGCATTTCGGCTACGACATCTCGCCCAAGTAAGACGGACCTCCGGTCCATCCACGCGACCGAACGGCGCCCGGAGGCCTTGGCGGCAACCGGGCGCCAATCGTTCGTCGACCCTGTTCGCTGACCCCGTACGGCCGGCCCCAGCCGCGCCCGGCGGGCCTTACCGGGCGTGCCAATGCTGGAACTCCTTTCCTTCGGTCCCAACGGCTGGGGCGGCCAGCTTCTGCTGGGAACCGCGATGACGGTCGCGGTCGCCGTGTCGGCCTTCGCCTTCGGCATCCTCGTCGGGTCGGCCGGTGCCTCGGCCAAGCTCAGCAACAGCCTGGCGCTGAACGCGCTCGCCGACATCTACACCACGGTGGTGCGCGGCATTCCCGAACTGCTGGTCATCTACCTGCTGTTCTTCGGCGGCAGCGGCGTGGCGACCTCCATCGCGGTCGCCTTCGGCTATGACGGGCGGGTGGATCTGAACGCCTTCACCATCGGCGTGCTGGCGGTCGGCCTGATCTCCGGCGCCTATTCGACCGAGGTGATCCGCGGCGCGGTGCAGTCGGTCCCCTTCGGCCAGATCGAGGCGGGGCGTGCCTGCGGGATGAGCCGCTGGCTGATCCTGCGCCGGGTGCTGGTGCCGCAGACGCTGCGCTACGCCCTGCCCGGCCTGGGCAATGTCTGGCAGCTGACGCTGAAGGACACCGCGCTGGTGTCGGTGACGGCGCTGGCCGAGCTGATGCGCGTGACCCATCTGGCAGCCGGCGCGACGCGCGAGCCCTTCCTGTTCTACAGCGCCGCCGCGGTGCTGTACCTGCTGTTGACCACCGTTTCCACGGCGCTGTTCACCCGCGCCGAGCTGTCCGCCAACCGCGGCGTCCGGAGGGCCTGAAGCCATGAACTGGCAACTGATGTGGGACAGCCTGCCCCGCATGCTCGGCGGGCTGTCGCTGACGCTGCAGCTGATCGTGGGATCGCTGGCGCTGGGCGCCCTGGTCGCCTTCGCCGTGGCGCTGCTGCGGCTGTCGGGCAACCGCGTGGTGGAGACGCTGGCCACGGCCTATGTCTTCGTCTTCCGGGGCACGCCGCTGCTGGTGCAGATCTTCCTGGTCTATTACGGGCTGGGCCAGTTCGAATTCATCCGCGACAGCATCCTCTGGCCCATCCTGCGCGAGCCCTACTGGTGCGCCATCCTGGCGCTGACGCTGAACACCGGCGCCTACACCAGCGAGGTGCTGCGCGGCGCCATCCTGTCGGTGCCGCAGGGACAGGTGGAGGCGGCGCGCGCCTGCGGCATGTCCCGGGCGCTGGCCTTCCGCCGCATCGTGCTGCCGGTGGCGGTCCGCCAGATGCTGCCGGCCTACGGCAACGAGGTGATCCTGATGGTGAAGGCGACCTCGCTGGCCAGCACCATCACGCTGATGGAGGTCACCGGCATCGCCCGGCGCATGATCGCCCAGACCTTCGCGGTCTTCGAGCTGTTCATCGTCGCCGGGGCGATCTATCTGGTGCTGAACTTCGTCGCGACCCGCCTGATCAAATACGCCGAATGGCGCCTGACCCCCTATCTGCGGGCGCGGGCGTAAGTAAGGATAGCGCTGCAACAGCCCTCTCCCGCCCTCGCACAAACGTCGTTTGCGCTGACGGCGTCAGGCGGATCGGAGATCCGCCGAGAGCCCCGGCCGAGAACCCCGGGAGAGGGCCGTCATCCTTACTGCCCAAGCATGTCGAAGCTCGGCGGGGCCGGGTCGACGATGCGGGCGCCGGTGGGGGTGATCTCCAGCACCGCGAGGCCACGCTCGACCATGCCGTCGGCGCGCAGGCGGAACAGGCCGTCCAGCCCCTCGAAACCATTGGGATTGGTCATCGCCATCCGGTCGAAGGGGACCGGGCCGCCGGCGCGGCTCAGCACCGCGGCGATGGAGGTCGCATCATAGGCCAGCGTCGCGATGCGCGGCGGCTTGCGGCCGTAGACCTGCTCGAACTGCGATTCGAAGCGGGCGCGGGTCTGCGGGGCCGGGGCGGCGTACCAGGCGCCGACCAGCGCCGGCTCCTGTCCCAGGGCGCCTTGCGACGTATCGTCCCACAGGCCGGTGCCCAGCAGCTTGACCTGCTGCGGCTGCACGCCGTTGGCGGCCAGCGCCTGGGCGATGCCCTGGGCGCGCTGTCCGCTCTCCGCCAGCATGACCGCCTGCGGCTGCGGCGTCTCCTGCGCCACCTGCTTGGCGGGGACCGACAGGTCGGTGACGGTCGGGTCGTAGCGCTCGACCTGCGTGGTCATCGCCCCGAGACGCGGGGCCACGGCCTGCATGGCATTGACCACCGCGTCGCCATAGGGGGACCGTGGCGCCAGCACGGTGAAGCGGGTCGCTCCCCGCGACCGGGCGAGGCCGGCGACGCGGCTGACCTGATCGGCGGGGACGAAGCCCATCACATAGGTGCCGTTGCCGGCCTGGGTGGCGTCGTTGGTGAAGGCCAGCACGTCGACGCCGGCATTCTGGGCGATCGGCCGCACCGCGGCGACGTCGGCGGCGAACAGCGGGCCGATGATCAGCCGGGCGCCTTCGGCCAGCGCCTGCCGGGCCGCGTCGGCGGCGCCGTTCGGCGTGCCCTTGGTGTCGCGCGGCAGCAGCTCCAGCCGGTCACCGGCCATGTCGAACAGCGCCATCTGGGCGGCATCCAGCATCGCCTGGCCGATGGCCGCGCTCTGCCCGCTGAGCGGCACCAGGACCGCGACCTTGACCGGGCCCTGCACCTCCGGCAGGGGAGCCACCGGAGCGGGGACCGGTTGTGGCGCTTGTGCCACCCGCGGCGGCGCGCTTACAGTCGAACAGGCCGACAACAGGCCGGCGACCAGCAAGGCTGCCACGCCGTGACGTTTCAGACCCTGTGAGAAAGCTGTTGCCAAGCGTGCCACCAATCGTCTCCACATCTGCTGAAACAGCCGCCGAACCCGAAAGCGAGGCCCAGGGCATGGCCGGACAAGGCATGGCCGAAGGCGAGCCCACGGGCGGCGCGGACCAAAGTGGCGCTCAAGGTAGCCCCCTCGCCGCGCCAAGTAAACTCGCGGGGGGCCTCCATGTCGTCGCCACCCCGATCGGAAACGCCGCGGACATCACGCTGAGGGCGCTCGACGCACTGAAGCGGGCCGACGCCATCGCCTGCGAGGACACGCGCGTCACCGCCAAGCTGATGGGCATCCACGGCATCCACACCCCCTTCGTCTCCTACCACGAGCACAACGCCGCAAAGATGCGTCCGATCCTGATCGAGCGCATGAAAAAGGGCGAGGCCATCGCGCTGGTCACCGACGCCGGCACGCCGCTGGTCTCCGACCCCGGCTACAAGCTGGTGCGGGAGTGCGTGGCCGAGGGGGTCGCGGTGACCACGCTGCCCGGTGCCTCGGCCCCGCTGGTGGCGCTGGTGCTGTCCGGCCTGCCGACCGACCGCTTCCTGTTCGCCGGCTTCCTGCCCAACAAGAGCAGCGCGCGCCGCGCCACCGCCGGCGAGCTGAAGGGCGTGCCGGCCACGCTGGTCTTCTTCGAATCGCCGCAGCGCCTGCCAGAGTCGCTGGCCGACCTCGCCGACATCCTGGGTCCGCGCGAGGCCGCCGTCGCCCGCGAGCTGACCAAATTCTATGAAGAAGTGCGGCGCGGCACCCTGCCCGAGCTGGCCGCCCATTATGCGGAGGCCGGCCCGCCGCGCGGCGAGGTGGTGGTGGTGATCGGCCCGCCGGGGGCGGAGGCGACGCCGGGCGAGGCCGACGTCGACGCGCTGCTGCGCGAGGCGCTGTCCCGCCTGTCGGTGCGCGATGCCGCCGCCGACGTCGCCGCGCGCACCGGCCAGCACAAGCGCACGGTCTATGCCCGCGCCCTTGAAATGTCGCGTGAGGAGAGGGGAAAATGACCGGCCTGGATGCGCGGCGCCTGCGTGCCGAAAGCCTGGGCCGCCGGGCGGAGGCGCTGTGCCGCCTGTCGCTGCGGCTGCGCGGCTACCGCATCCTGGCCAGTCGCCTGCGCACGCCCATGGGGGAGATCGACATTGTGGCGAAGCGAGGCAAGTCCATCGCCATCGTCGAGGTGAAGGCGAGAGGCGACTGGGACACCGCGAACGAGGCGCTGAACGCCCGCCAGCGCGGCCGGCTGGCCCGCGCCGCCCATGCCTTCCTGGGCGCAAACCCGCAATATGCCGGCTATGTCTTGCGCTTCGACGTGATGCTGGTTACCCCTTGGGCTTGGCCCCGTCATCTGGTCGACGCCTGGCGGCTCTAGGGGCGGATCTGAGAGGATGACAGCCTTGAGCAACCGCGCGGAAGCCCGCGAGATCCTGCGCCTCATCGGCGACCAGCCCGACGACGAGATCGATCTGGCCGAAGCCGCACTGGCGCTGGGCGCGCTGGAGCTGCCGAATGCCGACCTCGCACCCTACCGCGCCCACATCAAGGCCATCGTCGACGACCTTGCCGCCCGCGTGTCGCAGACCGATGCGGCGGACGACAGCCTGGACCGACGCATCGGCCACCTGCACGCGGTGATCGGCGGGCGCCATGGCTATTCCGGCGATCACGACACCTACGACGACCTGCAGAACGCCAACCTGCTGCGGGTGATCGACCGCCGGCGCGGCCTGCCGGTCGCCCTGGGCATCCTCTACATGCATGCCGCCCGGTCGCAGGGCTGGCCGATGGTCGGGCTGAACTTCCCCGGCCATTTCCTGACCCGCATCGAGAAGGACGGCGCGCGCGCCATCATCGACCCCTTCAACGAGGGCCAGACCCGCAGCGTCGTCGACCTGCGCGACCTGCTGAAGGCTACCGCCGGCAGCGCGGCGGAGCTGGAGCCCGGCCATTACCGGCCGGTGTCGAACCGCGACGTCCTGCTGCGCCTGCAGAACAACATCAAGCTGCGCCATCTCTCGGCGCACGAGGTGCCCAAGGCGTTGGAGGTGCTGGAGGCGATGCGGCTGTTCGCCCCGCACGAACCGGCGCTGTGGCGCGAGACCGGCCTGCTGGAAGCCCATGCCGGCAAGCTGAAGGATGCCATCACCGCGCTGGAAACCTTCATGGCGCTGACCGCCGACGAGCATCACCGGCACCAGACCGCCTCGCTGATCCAGCAGTTGAAGAACCGCCTGAACTAACGTGTCATAATCTGACTGCCCCATCGGGGGACCGGAGACCCGTCATGAGCCTCGCCGTCGCGTTCCAGATGGACCCCATCGAGTCGATCAACATCGACACCGATTCCAGCTTCATGATGGCGTTGGAGGCGCAGAAGCGCGGCCATCGCCTGTACCACTACCAGCCGCGCGACCTGATCCTGACCGGCAACCGCCTGACCGCCCGTGTCCGCGAGATGACGGTGGTGCGCCAGCGCGGCGCCCATTACACGCTGGGCGAAGCGGTGGCGACCGACCTGTCGACGATGGACGTCATCCTGCTGCGGCAGGACCCGCCCTTCGACATGGCCTACATCACCTCCACCCACCTGCTGGAGCATGTGCAGCCCAAGGTCCTGGTGGTCAACGACCCGGCCGAGGTGCGCAACGCCCCGGAAAAGCTGTTCATCACCAAGTTCCCCGACCTGATGCCGCCGACGCTGATCACCAGCGACAAGCAGGCCATCCTCGACTTCCGGGCGGAGCACAAGGACATCATCGTCAAGCCGCTGTTCGGCAACGGCGGCGCCGGCGTCTTCCACCTGAAGCCGGACGACGAGAATCTGGGCTCCCTGCTGGAGATGTTCACCCAGCTCTACCGCGAGCCGGTGATCGTCCAGCGCTATCTGCCGGAGATCCGCCAGGGCGACAAGCGCATCATCCTGATCGACGGCGAACCGGCCGGCGCCGTCAGCCGCATGCCGCTGGAGGGCGAGGCCCGCGCCAACTTCCATGCCGGCGGCAGCGCCAGGAAGACCGAGCTGACCGCGCGCGAGCGCGAGATGTGCGCCGCCATCGGCCCGGTGCTGCGCGAGAAGGGCCTGGTCTTCGTCGGCATCGACGTGATCGGCGACTATATGACCGAGATCAACGTCACCTCCCCCACCGGCATCCAGGAGATCAACCGGCTGAACGGCGTCCAGCTGGAATCCCTGCTGTGGGACGCCATCGAGCGCCGCCGCGCGGATAAGTAAGGATGCGCCGTCGCGCGGGACGGTAGGAAAAGCGCCGTCGCGCGAAAGCATGATGCGCGGAATGGAAGGGCGGCCGGTCAGGCCGCCCGCCTGGACCGGACGAAGGCGTCGCGGATGTGGCGAACCAGTTCAGCCGCCGCCAGCGAGGGCGGGCGGGCCGGCTGGTGCAGGGTCACGGCGAAGGACGGCAGATCGGGAAGACCGCTGTCCGGCGGCAGGATGTCCAGGTCGGACGGTACGGTGAAGGCCAGCCAGGCCGACACGGCGAGATCCATCCGCACGGTGGCGAAGGTGGCGTCGAGCCCGCCATTCTCGAACATGCTGCGCCAGTCCCGCCCCTGTCGGCGCAGCGCCGCCATCACCGCCGGCCGGAAGACGCAGGTCTCCACCACCAGTGACAGCGGCAGCGGGGTCGACCTATGGGCGCTGCCGCCGCGGGCGCCGACCCAAACCAGACGATCGGTCATCAGATGCTCGCCGCGCGCCGTCTCCACCGGCTCCTCGACCACCGCCAGATCGAGGTCGCCGTCAGCGATGCGGGCCGCCAGCTCGGGCGACGACCCGCAGATGAGCGACAGCTCGACCTGCGGACAGGCGGCGGCGAAGCTCCGCAGCATCGGGGCGATGCTGGGGGCGACCAGATCGTAGGGAACGCCGATCCGCACCGGCCCATCGACCGCCCCGCCGGTGATGTCGGCCCAGATTTCGTCGTTCAGCGCCAGCAACCGGCGGGATTTTCCCAACAGCCGTTCCCCCAGTGCCGTCGGGCGCAGGCCGCCGCGGTCGCGGACGAACAGGGGGCCGCCTGCCAGCGCCTCGAGCCGCGCGATCTGCTGGCTGACCGCCCCCTGGGTCAGGTTCAGTACCTGGGCGGCGGCCGTCATGCTGCCACGGTCGGCGACCGCGGCGAAGCTGCGCAGCAGAGTGGTGTCGAGATTGCGAGCCATGCCGTCATTATCATCCGTAATGTTGTGCATCTCCACTATTAGTTTCCATCGAGGATCCTCCGGCGCTATCCCGGTCCCACCCACACCGCAGCCATCCTGGACCGGAGGAAGCCCCGCATGATCCCCGCCGTCAGCATCGACGCCGCGCTCGCCGCCCTGACCGACCACTGGTCGCCCAAAGTTGTCGCCCGGGTGAACGACCAGTATGTGAAGGTTGCCAAGCTGAAGGGCGAATTCGTCTGGCACCGCCACGACGACGAGGACGAACTGTTCCAGCTCATCCGCGGCCGGCTACGCATCCAGTTCGAGGACGGCAGTGAAACGCTGCTGTCGCCGGGCGAGCTGTGCGTGATCCCGCGTGGGGTGATGCACCGCCCGGTTGCCGACGAGGAGTGCGCGGTCCTGCTGATCGAGACGGTGACGACGAAGCACACCGGCGATGTCGAGACGCCGATGACCCGTTCCATCGCCGAACAGCTGGCCTGACGGCGGGCGCGGCTGCGGCGCACCGTGCCTTGACCGGCGGACTTCGGGGGGCGATAACTGCCGCCTCCCAGAGTTTTCGAGCGAGACCACCCGTGAACCGCATTTTCTCCGGCATGCAGCCGACCCGGCAGCTTCACCTCGGCAACTATCTGGGGGCGCTGCGCAACTGGGTGGAGCTGCAGAACAGCTACGAGTGCATCTTCTGCGTCGTCGATCTGCACGCGCTGACCATCGACCAGGATCCGGAGGTCCTGCGCAACAACATCCGCGAGGTCGCCGCGGCCTACATCGCCGCCGGCATCGACCCGGAAAAGAACATCCTGTTCAACCAGTCGGTGGTTTCAGCCCATGCCGAGCTGGGCTGGATCCTGTCCTGCCACACGCCGCTCGGCTGGCTGAACCGCATGACTCAGTTCAAGGAAAAGGCCGGCAAGCAGAAGGACATGGCCAACCTGGGCCTCTACGCCTATCCGACGCTGATGGCCGCCGACATCCTGCTGTACAAGGCGACCCATGTGCCGGTGGGCGAGGACCAGAAGCAGCATCTGGAATTGGCGCGCGACATCGCCGGTGCCTTCAACCGCCGCTATGAAACCGACTTCTTCCCGCTGCCCGAGCCGCAGATCCTGGGCGAGGCGACGCGGGTGATGAGCCTGCGCGATGGAAAGAAGAAGATGTCGAAGTCGGACGAGTCCGAATATTCGCGCATCAACATGACCGACGACGCCGACACCATCGCGCAGAAGATCCGCAAGGCCAAGACCGACCCGGAACCCCTGCCGGAAACCGTCACCGAGCTGGAAGCGCGGCCGGAAGCCGACAACCTCGTCACCATCTACGGTGCGCTGGCCGGTCAGTCGCGCGAACAGGTTCTGGCGCAGTTCGCCGGTTCCCAATTCTCCGATTTCAAGAAATCGCTGGTCGACCTGTCGGTGGACAAGCTGGCGCCGATCACCACCCGTATGAAGGAACTGTTGTCCGACAAGGCGGAGATCGACCGCCTGCTGAAGACCGGCGGCGAGCGCGCCGCGGCCATCGCGGAGAGGAACCTGAACGACGTGAAGGACATCATCGGCCTGTTGCGGCCGTAAGGATGCCCTGCCCGTGACGGCCCCCATACTGCTCACCGGCTTCACGCCGTTCCGCCCCCCCCCCGACGGCGGGCCGGCTCCCGATCCGGACAATCCCCCGACCGAAGACCATCCCTGGACGGCCGATCCGACCGCCCTGCTGATGGACCGGCTGGCGGGGGAGCCGGGGGTCGTCACCGCCACCCTCCCCCCTCTGTTCGACGCCTGCGGCGAGGCCTTCGCCGCCCTGCTGGCGCAACACCGGCCGCTGGCGGCGCTCAGCTTCGCCTGTCTGGAGGCGAGCGATTACATCCGGCTGGAACGGCTGGCCTGGAACCGCGACGAAAGCCCGCTGCCGGACGCCGCCGGCACCGTGCGCGAGGCTGCCGACATCGTGCCGGACGGACCGACCGCCTATGGCAGCACCCTGCCGGTGCCGCGGGTGATACGGGAACTGTCGATGGCCGGGCTGCCGGTGACCTTCGGCGACTTTTCCGGCGGCTTCCTCGGCAACCATCTGTTCTACCGGGCGCGGCACATCATCGAGAGCGCCGACCTGGACGTTCCTTACGGCTTCTTCCACATGCCGCCGTTGCCTGAGCGCGCGGCGGTGCTGCGCCGCTTCGGCGGTCTGGCGCTGGACAGGCAGGAACTGGCAGTGCAGACGTTGGTCGGCATGCTGCGCAGGGCGCTGAACGGATTCGCCTGACGGCGCGGATATCAGGCCGTCCTGGCGGAACGGCGCTGGTCGGGGGGGTTCACGATGGCGCGCAGCGCGTCCAGGAACTCACGGCCCTTGTCGGTCAGGGTGACGATCTTGCGGCGGCGCTCGCGCGGGTCTTCCTGCGCCTGCACCAGATCGAGGCCGGCCTTGCCGAAGCTGTGCCAGCGGCTGAGCGCCGCCACGTTGCGCGACGCGGAGGATTGGGCGATGCCCAGGCGTTCCGCCAGTTCGCCTATGGAAATGCCTTCGCTCTGCGCGATGGTCATGAAACTCAGCGCATACTGGATGGGCAGATCGGGGTCGAGCTTGCGGAACGCCTCGAGCACCTGGACGACGGTGAGGACCTCGTCGTGACGGACGCGGGCCGGCATTCAGCGGCTCTCCGCGGCATCATGCGCTATGCAGCGCGGGAGGGTGGTCCCCAGCGGGCCGGTGTGTAGATGACGTTCAGGCGTCCAAGCCATAGGATGACTTCCCCGTTTTCCCGCCGCAGGTCGAAGGACCCGGCCGGCGATGCCCAGCGGGCGTGTTCAACGAAGAGACGGTGACCGCAAAAGCCCAGAAAGACACACATGGGATCCTCTCGTTATCCTGAATTCGCGTTCGGAGAATGCGCAAAGCGTAAAAATCGGTTGGGCCGGGGTACGATTGGCGGCCTGATGGGTGGCATGCATGGCCGGATCGCCCGATCGGCGGGTCCAGGCAGTGGCTACGATGGATTTCATCGAAACTCTCCAGTGGTTGGGTGATGCCGACGCTTTCATGCCGGCGGATCCGGTATCGCCGCTCAGCGATACGGTTGCAAGGTCAAAAATGTCCGCGCGTCCGATAGGTTCCGATCGCGGATGCAAAAAGGCGACAGGCGGGTTGCGGGTACGGCCCCCTCCCCGTCCGACGGCTCCCTGTCCGTCAATCCGATGTCGCGCCGCAGGTGCCCGCACAGGCTGCCCGGTCCGGGCACTGCGCCGGAATCGAGCCATCGCCTCCGCAATGCGCTCCACAAGGTGGGCATGGTCTGCTCCTCTCCAAGGCAGGAGGACCGAACAGCCGGACCTCCAAGGAGGAATAATTCCGTATTCGGATATGTTCCGTCAAGACACCTGTGACAAAGCCGGCGACATTGCAGCGGCCATCGGTCGATGCGCTTCACGAACGCGCAGGATTCAAGCGGAGAGGTTCAGCCGATGACGCGCAGCAGCAGCCCGGCGGCCGAGCACAGCAGCAACACCGGGACCATCCCGAGCTTGAAGCGGAACACCGCCAGCACCGCAGCCACCGTGAGCAGCGCCGCTGACGGATCCAGCGAAGACGGCACGGGAAGCTCCAGCCGGATGCCAGAGGCCGACACCGGGCGCAGCTGATGGAACAGCACATGCATTCCGAACCAGAGCGCCAGATTGAGGATCACCCCGACCACTGCGGCGGTGACCGCGGTCAACGCCGCCGACAGCGCCCGGTTGCCGCGCAACGCCTCGATGTAGGGAGCGCCCAGAAAGATCCACAGGAAGCAGGGAACGAAGGTGACCCAGGTGGTGAGCAGCCCGGCCAGCGTGCCGGCCAGCAGCGGCGGCAGGCTGCCTGGATCGCGGAAGGCGGCGAGAAAGCCCACGAACTGGACCACCATGATCAGCGGACCGGGCGTGGTTTCCGCCATGCCCAGCCCGTCGAGCATCTCGCCCGGCCGCAGCCAGCCATGGGTATCGACCGCCTGCTGCGCGACATAGGCCAGCACGGCATAGGCGCCGCCGAAGGTCACGACCGCCATCTGGGAGAAGAACAGGGCGACACGGCTGTAGACGTTCGCCGGACCGAGGATGAGCAGCAGCGCCGCCACCGGGATCAGCCAGAGCGCCAGACAGACACCGGACACCCGCAGTGACCGGGCTAGGCTCGGACGGGCATGCGCCGGCATCTCCGTCCCGAGCAGGGAGTCGGCATCCGCGACGGTGTGGGCGAAGCTGAGATGACCGCCACCACCCCGGAACGCCGGCAGGCCGAGCCGCCCGCCGATATATCCCACCGCGCCGGCCACGGCGATGATCAGGGGAAAGGGAATGTCAAACAGGAAGATCGCCAGGAAAGCGGCTGCGGCAATGCCGAGCATGGCGCCGTTCTTCAGCGCCCGCCCGCCCACCCGGATCACCGCCTGCACGACGATCGCCAGCACCGCAGCCTTCAGGCCGAAGAACAGCCCTTCGACGGCCGGGACAGCGCCGAACAGCACGTAGATCCAGCTCAGCGCCATGATGGCGGCCATGCCCGGCAGCACGAACAGGATGCCGGCGATCAACCCGCCGGCCGTGCGGTGCATCAGCCAGCCGATGTAGATGGCAAGTTGCTGCGCCTCGGGGCCCGGCAGCAGCATGCAGTAGTTGAGCGCGTGCAGAAAACGCTCCTCGCCGATCCAACGCTTTTCCTCGACGACGATGCGATGCATCACCGCGATCTGTCCGGCCGGGCCGCCGAAGCTGAGCGCGGCAATCCGTGCCCAGACCCGCGTTGCCTCGCCCAAACCGACCCGCGGGCCGACCATCCCCGGACCGACCCCCAAGCCACTCCCCAAGCCGCTTCCATGCCGGCCGTTCGGCTCCCCGGATGCGGCCGTACCCGAGCAGGCCTTCGCTTCGGTCATGGCGAACCTCTGTCGTTGCACATCTTGCGGAAATACTCATAGAGATCCTGGGCGCGCTCCGCCCCTGTGGTAAATCGGCACCGCTTCCGCGCCGTTTCGCCACAGGTCCGGGCTTCGGCCGGCATCTCTGGACAAGCGGGGGGCGGGTCGGTCAAACAGGTCCATCGGCGGTACTCCGTCCATCAGTCCCCGAGTCGCCCGTGCCCCACCTCTTCCTCTTCGCGCGGTCCATGCAGGCACGCTCCGCCCGTCGGATGCTGGCGGCGCTGCTGATGGCCGCTGCGACGGCGACGGGGATAGGCGCGGCACCCGCCGCCGCGGAAACGCGCTTCACCCCCGGTCCCTGCTGGTTCACCGTGCCGGAAGGCGAGGCGGCGCTGTGCGGCACGGTGGCGGTGGCGGAACGACGCGACCGCCCGAACAGCCGCAGCCTGCGCCTGCCGGTCGCCGTGCTGCTGAGCACCGCGCGCCAGCCCGCCCCCGACCCGGTGCTGTTCCTGGAGGGCGGCCCCGGCGCCTCCCCCTTCGGCAGCGGCGAGGCGACGGAGGAGCGGATGGAGGTCTGGTGGGAATTGTCCGCCCCCTTCCGCCGCACCCGCAACCTGATCCTGTTCGACCCGCGCGGCGTCGGCCGGGCGGAGCCCGACACCGACTGCCCCGAACTCGACACCGCCGGCGCCACCCGCCGGACCCGGCCGGTGACGCGCGAGCAACGGGCGGCGGCGGAGCGGGCGGCGGTCGCCGCCTGCGCTGCGCGTCTGGGTGCCGCCGGGCTGGACGGCACCCAATTCTCCACCCCCGTCGCCGCGGAGGATGCGCTCGACGTCGTCACCGCGCTGGGCGCCCAACGCGTCAACCTGTTCGCGGTGTCCTACGGCACGCGGGTCGGGCTGGAGATCCTGCGGCGCCAGGGCGCCCGGGTGCGGACCGCGGTGTTCGACAGCGTCTATCCGCCAGACGTCAACGCGCAGGAGGAGACGGCCTGGCTGGCCCAGCGCGCCTATCGCCGGCTGTTCGACGACTGCGCCGCCAACCGCGGCTGCCGCTCCTCCTTTCCCGACCTGGAAAAGCGCTTCCTCGATCTGGTGGAGCGGCTGGACCGCAACCCGGTCGACCTCGTCGTCGGCGACCATGAGACGCGCCGGGCCCTGCGGCTGAGCGGCGGCTCTGCCATCGCCGCCGGGCTGGAGGCGATGGCGATCAGCGAGGCGGTCCCCACCGTGCCGGCGATGATCGACCGCGCCATCCGCGGCCAGTATGCGGCGATGGCCGAATGGGCGCCGACCAACTGGCTGGGCGATCCGGAGATCGCCGACGGGCTGGCCTTCTCCGTGGAGTGCCGTGAATCGGTGAACCCGGCCGAACCGGCCAAGCGTGCCGACGGCGCCCGCCGTTTCCCGCCCTACGGGATCGTCGCCGTCGACGATCCCGGCCAGCGCGTCTGCCGCCTTTGGCCGACCGGCCACCAGGAACCGGCCGAACGCCTGCCGGTTGCCAGCCCGGTGCCGGTGCTGCTGTTGTCCGGCGCCTACGACCCGGTCACCCCGCCGGACTGGGGCGACCGCGCCGCCGCCACCCTGCCCAGGAGCCGCCATCTGGTCTTCCGCGCCGCCAGCCACATCGTCACCTCCAGCGAGGACTGCGCCCTGGCCGCCGCGGTGAGTTTCGTCGAGCAGGAATCGGTCCCGGCGACCGTGTGTCCGGGCGCGGCCAGGCCACCGGTATTCGAGAGACCCTGACCGATGTCCTTTTCGAGCGAAGAGCGCGCACGTCTGCTGTCCGTCAAGGGGGTCGGCCCGAAAGTCGTCGAGCGCCTCGAACAGGTG
This sequence comes from Azospirillum thiophilum, assembly GCF_001305595.1. Taxonomy (NCBI): domain Bacteria; kingdom Pseudomonadati; phylum Pseudomonadota; class Alphaproteobacteria; order Rhodospirillales; family Azospirillaceae; genus Azospirillum; species Azospirillum thiophilum. Next base: position 1,076,156 of record NZ_CP012401.1, on the reverse strand, counting down.
GGCATTCACGATCTGGCGACGCTGGTCCGCCGGGATGCGGCGGAAATCTGTTCAGCGGTGTCCGCCGGTATCGGCAGCAGTTGTTGGAAGAACAGCCCGCAGGCTCGTAACGCCATTCAAGCGGCGATCCTGATGGCAGCGGCCGATCGCGGCATCTGACCGCTCACCGCCCCGGCGCGATCCGCCGGTAGCTCAGCGCCTCGGCGATGTGCCGGCGCCTCACCCCCTCCACGCCGTCCAGGTCGGCCAGCGTGCGCCCGACCCGCATCACCCGGTGATAGCCGCGGGCCGACAGCTTCAGCCGCTCCGCCGCCTCGGTCAGCAGGGCACGGCCGGAGGCGTCGGGGGAGGCGACCCTTTCCAGCAGCTCGCCGTCGGCCTCGGCATTCGTCCGCACCACGCGACCGGCCGGATAGGGACCGAACGCACCGTAGCGCTCCGCCTGGATGGCGCGGGCGACGGCAACGCGGGCGGCGATGTCGGCGCTGCCCTCCGCCGGGGGCGGCAGGCTGAGATCGGCGGGACTGACCGCGGGAACGTCGATGTGCAGGTCGATGCGGTCGAACAGCGGGCCGCTGATCTTCGACTGATAGTCGGCCGCGCATTTCGGCGCGCGGGCGCAGGCGAGCGAGGCGTCGTCGAGATGGCCGCAACGGCAGGGATTCATCGCCGCCACCAGTTGCACCCGTGCCGGATAGGTGACGTGGTGGTTGGCTCGGCTGACCACCGACTTTCCCGTCTCCAGCGGCTGGCGCAGCGCCTCCAGCAGCGGACGCGGGAACTCCGGCAGCTCATCGAGAAAGAGAACGCCTTGGTGGGCGAGGGAGATCTCGCCCGGCTTGGCCCGGGTGCCGCCGCCGACCAGCGCCGGCAGGCTGGCGGACTGGTGTGGTGCCCGGTAGGGGCGCTGGCGCAGCAGCCGTCCGCCCTCCAGCAGGCCGCCGACGCTGTGGATCATCGACACCTCCAGCGCCTCCGCCGGATCGAGCGGCGGCAGCAGGCCCGGCAGGCGGGCGGCCAGCATCGACTTGCCCGAGCCGGGCGGTCCGATCATCAGCAGGTTGTGCGACCCGGCGGCGGCGACCTCCAGCGCGCGCTTGGCGGTCTCGTTGCCCTTGACGTCGCGCAGGTCGGGCGGCGGCGCCTCCTGTTCCTGCATGCGCGGCTTGGGCGGCGTCAGCACCTGGGTGCCCTTGAAATGGTTGATCAGCGCCAGCAGGTTGACCGGCGCCAGCACGTCGAGGTCGGGACCGGCCCAGGCCGCTTCCCCGCCGCAGGCGGCCGGGCAGATCAGGCCGCGGTCGTTGGCCAGCGCATCGATGGCGGCGGGCAGGACCCCCGCCACCGGGGTCAGGGTGCCATCCAGCGCCAGTTCGCCCAGCGCGGCATAGCGGGCGATCTCCGCATCCGGCAGCACGCCCATCACGGTCAGCAGGCCGAGCGCGATGGGCAGGTCGAAATGGCTGCCCTCCTTCAGCACGTCGGCAGGGGCGAGGTTGACGGTGATGCGCTTGGCCGGCAGCGCCAGCCCCAGCGCATGCAGCGCGGCGCGCACCCGCTCCCGGCTTTCCCCGACCGCCTTGTCCGGCAGGCCGACGATGGTGAAGGCGACGATTCCCCCGGACATCTGGACCTGGACGTCGATCCCCAGCACCTCGATGCCCTGGAACGCCACCGTATTGACGCGCGCAACCAAAACTGCACCCCGATGAAGACGCTGGACCGGAAGAATTGCACGCCAGTGTAGTCGTCACTCTGCAATTACGCCAGCACGGGATGAATTCGCACGCCACCATGGCGTCGTCATGCCGGCCCGGCGCAGGGAGCGGTTGTCGTCACCGCGGCGCGGCCTAACATGAAGGCCACGCCAAATCCTGCATCCAGCTTCCTGCTTCCAGTCGAGGATTCGCCACCGTGCAGCTTCACCTGAGCACCTGGGCCGAGGTCGAGACCTATCTGAAGACCTCCAAGGGCATCGTCATGCCGATCGGCTCGACCGAACAGCACGGGCCGAACGGTCTGGTCGGCACCGACGCCATCTGCGCCGAATTCATCGCGCGGGGCGTCGGCGACGCCACCGGCGCCCTCGTCGGCCCGACGATCCCGGTCGGCATGGCCGTCCACCACATGGAATTCCCCGGCTCGATGACGCTGAAGCCGTCCACCCTGATCGCCGTGCTGCGCGACTATGTCGGCTCGCTGGTCGAACACGGGTTCGAGCGCTTCTTCTTCGTCAACGGCCATGGCGGCAACATCGCCACCCTGCGCGCCGCCTTCTACGAGATCCATGCGGAGAACCGGGCACTGCGCGGCCGCGACGCGCCGGACCTGCGCTGCACCCTGGTGAACTGGTGGGAGAATGCCGAGGTCGGCCGCCTGTCGCGCGAGTTCTACCAGGGCAAGGAGGGGTCGCACGCCACCCCCAGCGAGGTGTCGGTGACCCAGTACGCCTATCCGGAGTCGATCAAGACCGCGGCGATGGAGCCGGAGCAGGCGCCGGCCGGCGGTTTCCACGACGCCCGCGACTTCCGCCGCCGCTATCCGGACGGCCGCATCGGCTCCGCTCCCGGCCTCGCCCGGCCGGAACACGGCCAGCGCCTCTATGAGGCGGCGGTCGGCGCCATCGGCGCCCAGTACCGCGCCTTTCTGGCGGAGCAGTGATGCCGGAGTGACGTCGGCGGGGCTTCTTCGCCCAGCACGTTGATTCGGCGGTCGGACCTGCCTAAATTCGGACCGGTTGACGGAATTCCCGTTCCGCAACCGTCCTGTCCGAACAGAAACCGGCCGTCCCCAGACCATGATCAGCGAGCTGAACCAGCGGTCACGCGAAATCTTCCGGTTGATCGTCGATGCCTATGTGGCGTCCGGCGAACCGGTCGGGTCGCGCACGATCTCCAGACGGCTCGGCATGGCCCTGTCGCCGGCGACCATCCGCAACGTGATGGCCGACCTGGAGGAACAGGGGCTGCTCTACGCCCCGCACACCTCGGCGGGACGCATCCCGACCGACGCCGGGCTGCGCATGTTCGTCGACGGCCTGCTGGAGATCGGATCGCTGACCGAAGACGAGCGTGCCGGGATCGAGGCGAAATGCGCCGCTTCCGGCCGCGCCTTCTCCGACGTGCTGGGCGAGGCGTCGGGAATGCTGGCCGGCCTGTCGCACTGCGCCGGGCTGGTGGTGGCGCCCAAGACCGACCGGCCGCTGAAGCATATCGAGTTCGTGTCGCTCGGCCCCGGCCGGGCGCTGGTCGTGCTGGTGAACGAGGACGGGCTGGTCGAGAACCGGGTGATCGAGGTGCCGGTGGGCCTGCCGACCTCCACCCTGCAGACCGTATCGAACTTCCTCAGCGCCCGCCTTGCCGGCCGCACGCTGGACGAGGCGCGGCAGGAGGTTCTGCAGGACATCCAGGAACAGAAGACCCAGCTGGACGAGCTGTCGCGCAAGGTGGTCGCCGCCGGGCTGGCAACCTGGGCCGGCAGCGGCGGGTCGAACGCCGGCCAGCTGATCGTCCGCGGCCAGTCCCGGCTGTTGGAGGACGTCACCGCGCTGTCCGACCTGGAGCGCGTCCGCGGCCTGTTCGAGGCGCTGGAAACCAAGGAGACGATGCTGCGCATGCTGGACGCCACCGGGCGCGGCGACGGCGTGCAGATCTTCATCGGCGCGGAGAATGTGCTGTTCAACCACTCCGGCTGTTCGATGATCATCTCCCCCTTCCAGAATAGCCGCGAACGGGTGATCGGCGCCATCGGCGTCATCGGTCCGACCCGCATCAATTATGCCCGCATCATTCCGCTGGTGGACTACACCGCCAAGGTGGTCAGCCGCCTGATCGGCTGACCGCATCCATCCCCCCGCCTCACTCGACGAAGCAAGAATTGAGAAAACCATGAGCGAAGAGCAGAACAAGCCCGCCGACGCCGCAGTGGAGCCGACCGAGGCCACCGCCGAGACCGCTACGGCCCCGGAGAGCGCATCGCCGGAGGACCGCGTCGCCAAGCTGGAGACCGAGGTCGCCGGCCTGAAGGACCAGCTTCTGCGCGCCATGGCGGAGACGGAGAACACCCGCCGCCGTGCCCAGCGTGACCGCGAGGATGCCAGCAAGTTCGCCGTGTCGAGCTTCGCCAAGGAGTTGGTGACGGTCGCCGACAACCTGCGCCGCGCGCTGGACGCCGTCCCGGCCGAAGGCCGCGAGCAGGACGAGATGCTGAAGGGCCTCGCCGTCGGCGTCGAGGCGACCGAACGCCAGCTCCTCGCCGCCTTCGAGCGTGCGGGCATCAAGAAGATCGACCCGGCCGGCGAGCTGTTCGACCCGAACTTCCATCAGGTGATGTTCGAGATCGAGAACACCGGCAAGACCGCCGGCACCGTCGTCCAGGTGCTGCAGCCCGGCTACACGATCCACGGCCGCCTGCTGCGTGAGGCGATGGTCGGCGTCGCCAAGGGCGGCCCGAACGAGGCCGGCGGACAACACGTCGATACAAAGGCGTAATGACCGAACCCCGGCAAGGCTCCGGCACCGCTATCCGCGTGCCCGGGGCCTTGCCTGCGGTTCATGGGACCGGGGACGCTATCGGTTGACGGTCGGCGGGAAATTTCCTACGCCTACGATCCGATCCAATCGGCCGAGCAACCGGAGCCGTCCCAATGCCCAAGAGCGTCCTGACCGTCGACGATTCCAAGACCATCCGCGACATGGTCGGCTTCACGCTGAAGAATGCCGGCTATGAGGTGGCGGAGGCGTCGGACGGCAATGCCGGGCTGGCGTTGGCCAGCCAGCGCAAGTTCGATTGCATCATCACCGACCTGAACATGCCGGGCCTGGACGGGCTTGCCCTGACCCGTGCCATCCGCGCATCGGCCGTCAATCGCGCGACCCCCATCCTGCTGCTGACCACCGAGGCCGACCCCGGCAAGAAGACCGCCGGGCGCGAAGCCGGAGCCACCGGCTGGCTGGTCAAGCCCTTCAACCCCGAAAAGCTGGTCGAGACGGTTCGTAAGGTCTGCCCGTAAGGATGCGCGCTCCTGATCGGTGGGATCAGGAACTCCGCCGCGCCACCAGGAACTCCCCCTCCGGGTCGTGCGCGGCGAAGCGGCGCCGGGCCGTGGCACGGTCGGCGACGGCGTAACAATAGACGCAGCCATGCGGGCAGCTGTCGTAATCGCCGATATCGCGGCTTTCGGCACACAGGCAGCCGGGACGGTTGCCCTTCTCCCGTGCGGCGACGGGATACCCTGCGACATCGGACAGGCGAGCGGCGTGGATGCAGCGGGCCGCTGCCGTGCCGGGCGTGTCCGTCAGGTCGGGCTGGGTGCAGAGGGTGAGCGCCATCCCCTCCCCCGCCGCGATGGATGCGAGGTCGGACAGCAGGACGCGCTTCTCCCCGGCATCCGGATCGTGCCAGCCGATGCCGGCGGCGGCGAGGTTGCGGGCTGTCTTGCGGTAGGGCTGGAGGAAGGACACCGCCACCTCGTCGGTCATGCCATGCAGCCTGCGGGCGATGCGGGCGAAAATCTCCCGGTGCCATACGGGCGGTGTGGCGTCGGTCACGACGATGGGGTCGTAGCGCCAGACCGCGGCACGCGGCCCCCAGCGGTCGCGCACCCGCTCCATATGGCCGGCCGCCGTCTCCCACTCGGGAACCGAGCGTTCCAGCGCGGTGGGCAGGCCGGTGACGCTGTACTGCACGACGAAGGGAAAGCCCTGCTCCGCCACGCTGTCGAGCGCGCCGAGGAAGGGTCCGAGATTCTTGGTCCAGAAGACAAAGCCGTCGACCGCCGGACGGGTCAGGTCGATGCGGTATGTCTGGCCGCCATAGGGATTGACCATCCGGCAATGGCCGGCCTGGAGCCGGTTCAGGAACCAGCGTCCATAGAAGGCGGGAATGTCGGTCTTGTAGCTGGCGGAGATGATCATCACCCCAGCATGGGAATGCCGGCCCGCCCCATCAAGGGACGGGCCGGCACAGGGCTATTGGACCGAACGGACCTCGACCACTTCCGGGATGTAGTGGCGCAGCATGTTCTCGATGCCGTGCTTCAGCGTGGCGGTGGAGCTGGGGCAGCCGGAACAGGCCCCCTTCATCGCCAGGTAGACCACGCCCTTCTCGAAACCCTGGAAGGTGATGTCGCCGCCGTCCTGCGCCACCGACGGGCGGACGCGGGTGTCGAGCAGTTCCTTGATCTGCTCGACGATCTCCTCGTCGTCAGCGTTGGCCGCGGCGGCATGGCCGTCGCCGCCATCCTCCAGCAGGACCGGCCGGTCGGCGGTGAAATGCTCCATGATGACGCCGAGGATCGACGGCTTCAGCAGGAACCAGTCGCGCGCATCGGTCTTGCTGATGGTGATGAAGTCGGTCCCCAGGAACACGCCGACGACGCCCTCGATCTCGAACAGGCGCTGGGCGAGCGGTGAGCGGGCGGCATCCTCGCGGCTGGTGAAGTCGGCGGTGCCACGTCCGAGCACGTCACGCCCCGGCAGGAACTTGAGAGTCGCCGGGTTGGGCGTCTGCTCGGTCTGAATGAACATGGTCTGGTCCTCCTTCGGCGCCGGAACGAAACTGCCGGCGCGCCCGGGATTGGGCTGCGGAACGATCGGATGGAAATCTGGGCCGAATCGCCGGAGGTATCAAGGACCCGATCCGTATGGGTATTCGGCAGGTAAGGATACCCTGGCAGCTTCCGGCATGGAAATGGCGCACCCCGGCCGGACACAACGACCGGCGCCCGTCCATCCTTACCTGGTCGCTATCCTTACTTACGTGATCGCGTCCAGCGCCTCGTTGCTCAGCCCGCCGGGGACGATGGTCAACGGAATGTGCAGGCGGCCCAGGCCGCGGCCGGTGTAGTAGGAGATCAGCGGGCCGGGGCCTTCGGGATCAGTGCCGGCAGCCAGCACCAGGATGGAGATGCTCGGCTCCTCCCCGATCAGGGCCAGCACCTCCTCGGTGCGGTTGCCCTCGCGGACATAGAGCGCCGGCAGGGTGCCGGTCAGTTGGTTGACCTCCCGCGCCAGCTTCTGAAGCTTCTGTTCCGCCTCGGCGCGCTGTTCCTCGCGGATCAGGTTCTCCACCGCCAGCCAGTGCTGCATCTCGCCTTTCTCCAGCACGGTCAGCAGCGCCACCTTGCCACCCGACTTGCGGGCGCGCAGGCAGGCATAGCGCAGCGCCACCTTCAGCTCCGGGCTGTCGTCGACCACCACCAGGAAGATGCGCACCGGTTTCGCCGGCTGGGGAGCGGGGTTTTCCGGCGTCGGAGCCGGCGTCGGGAATTGCGTCGCGTCGGTCATCTCAAAACACCTCTCGGCTAGACCCGGCGGAAGGCGGCACCGGCCGCCCAGCCGGCCGCGATGGCGCCGACGACGGCCGCCACCCCGTAAACGACCGGGCGATTGCGGGCGAAGTCCGACACTTCGGCGCTGAACCCGATCTTCGACACCACCAGCGGCGTGGTCTGGGCGCTGACAACGTCGCCGTCCCGGATCAGCAGGGCTTCGACATTGTACAGCCCGGTCGGGACATTGGCGGGGAAATAGATGTTGGTGCGGAACAGCCGTTCGCCCAGGAAGGCGACCTGCCCCGACGCGATGGCGTAAAGCCCCTGTCGCTGCTTGTTGCGGATCAGCGCTGAGCGGAAGGCCGCCTGCTCGTCCGGCGGCAAGGCGGCATCGGCGGCCAGTTGCAGCTGCGGCAGGCCGAGCTGGTGGCGCTCCAGCACCGGACGGCCGACCAGCTGGTCGAGCGGCCGGCTGACCGCCACCGTGTAGAAGCCTGGAACCTGATCGAAACGCAGGCTGTCGGTGTTCATCCACATGCCGGCCACCCGTTCCTTGCGGCGGACGGTGGCGGAGCCGCGCGGGCCGGTGACGACGATGGCGACGTCGCCCGCCCCGTCGGTGGTGCCGAACAGCACGACCTCCGTCCCGGTGAAACCGGTGGTGATGGCGATCAGGTGGCTCGACAGGTCGGCGACCAGCTGCTGCGCCCACACCGTCGCCGCCACCGTCCCGCCCAGCAGCAGCCCGGCCAGCCCCGCGGCCCCCTGCACCAGACGGCGTTTGGCCAAGGCACCCATCACCGCATCCCCATCGTCAGGGTGAACAGGTCGTCGGGGCGGGAGAACAGGTCCCAAGCCAGCTTCAGCGCCACCGCCACCACGATCGTCGACAGCGCCAGCCGAGCGGTCTCGCCGCGCAGGCGGCTGCCGGCCCTGGTGCCGAACTGCGCGCCGATCACGCCGCCGACCAGCAGCAGAAGCGCCAGCATGGCGTCGACCGTCTGGTTGGTGGCGGCCTGCAGCAGGGTTGCCGCCGCGGTGGTGAAGATGATCTGGAACAGCGATGTTCCAGCCACCAGCCCCGCCGGCATGTTCAACAGGTAGATCATCGCCGGCACCAGCAGGAAGCCGCCGCCGATGCCCATGATCGCCACCAGCATGCCGCCGACCGCCCCGATCCCCGCCGGCAGCAGGGCGGAGATGTAGAGCTTGGAGCGCTGGAACCGCATCTTGAAGGGCAGGCCGTGCAGCCAGATATGGCGGTGCAGCTTGCCGCGCTTGGCGGTCGGGGCGCGGCGGCGCAGGATGGCGCGGCTGCTCTCCACCAGCATCATGCCGCCGATGGTGCCCAGGAAGAAGACGTAGGACAGGGTGATCGCGATGTCGATCTGGCCCAGCCGCTGGAGGATGCCGAAGATCCATACCCCTACCGCGGTGCCGACGACGCCGCCGGCCAGCATCACGACGCCCAGCTTGACGTCGACATTGCCGCGCCGCCAGTGCGCCAGGACGCCCGACACGCTGGCCGCGACCAGTTGGTTGGCCTGGGTGCCGACGGCGATGGCAGGGGGAACGCCGATGAAGATCAGCAGCGGCGTCATCAGGAAGCCGCCGCCGACCCCGAACATCCCCGACAGGAAACCCACCAGCCAGCCCATGCCGAGCACCAGCAGCGCGTTGACCGACATCTCGGCAATCGGCAGATAGACTTGCATGGGAAGCGTGTCGGTCGGCTGCGGCGGGTGCGGCAGCTTACCCGACGCGGCGCGCCCTTGAAAGCTGGAAGGGGAAAGCCGGAGCCGGTCAATGGACGGGGGCGTGGAAGTAGACCTTGTATCCGGCCTTTTGCGGAAAGGCATGGTCGGCCTCGCGCCGGGCCGCCGACAGGTCCGGCGCATGAACCAACACCCGGTTGCCATAGCGCCAGGCCGGATTGACCGGCCGGCCGGCCGCCCGCGCCGCGGTCGCATCGAATTCCACCTCGGCCCGGAATCTGCGCCGGCTGCTGCCGGGCTTGCCCAAGACGTGGAGGAAGACCGGCGGATCCCTGTCCAGCGCCTCGATCTGCCGCTGAATTTGCTGCACGCGTTGTTCGGCGGCACCAAGGCGGTTCTTCGCCTCCTCAAGCCGGCAATTCAGGTCGAGCAACGCTTCGGTATCGGCCTGGTGCCGCTCCTTCAGCGGCACCACCGACTGCCGGAGCCGGTCGAGCCCCGCCATGCGATCCCAGCCGCGCCGGATGCCGATCCAGCACAGGTGACACAGGACCGCCAGCGCAGCCACCAGCGGAACCGCCGAATCGAGAATGCTCCGCACTGTTTCCATCACCGCACCGTCCTTCCCCTTCATTCAATCGCTTCCATGCCGATGGCACGGCGGTTGCTAGCTGGAGACGGCGCAGCAAAGACCATGCCGGAGAGAACAATGGACGAACCAATTCAGCCGATGGCCGGACGATGAGCACCGGGGCTCCGCTGGTCCTGCTGCTGGAGATGGTGATTTCGCTGGCTTGCCTCAGCTGGATCACTGCATCGATCCTGCGGGCCGGAAAGCGGATGGCGGCCGTCCAGCGGCGCCGGCGCCAGTTGAACCGGGGCCGGAAGGAGCTGGCGCAGACCTCGGAGGTTCTGCGCCGCGACATATACCGTCAGGAAATCGAGCTGCGCCAGACGGAAGAGGCCATCTCCGTCCGCCAGGCGGAGGCGGCGGACCTGCAATCGCGGCTGAACGACCTGCGCCGTCAGGGGCCGCGGGAATACACGCTGCTGAACGAACGCTTCGGAGACCGTGACCAGCTGTGGCTTCTGACCATTCCGAAGCCGGAACGACCTGAACGCTGGGCGGTGGCGGCATCCGACAGCGGGACGGCGATGGCGCTCCTGTCCGGTCATGTCGCCGCCGTCGAGCGGCCGGTGCTGGACGGGCAACTCAACTGAACGTGACCGGCCGGCATTGCAAAACGCAACCCGGCCGGCAGCATCTTCGCGATCTGACGTGCGAAATGCAGTTACAGCACGCCCTTGCCCGCGACCAGGTCGCGCAGGTCCACCTCCGGCCGGGCGCCGACATGGCCGATGATCTCCGCCGCGGCGATCGCGCCCAGGCGGCCGCAGACCGCAGGCGCCAGGCCGCGGGTGTAGCCGAACAGGAAGCCTGCGGCATAGAGGTCACCGGCACCTGTGGTGTCCACCACCCGCTCCACCGGCTCGGCTCCCACCTCGACGACCTTGCCGTCGGCGACGATGACCGCGCCCTTCTCGCTGCGGGTCAGGGCGGCGGTCTTGCCCAGGCGCGTCACCGCGGCCAGCGCATCCTCGAACCGGTCGGTGCCGTAGAGCGCGCCGATCTCATGCTCGTTGGCGAAGAGGATGTCGACGTGGTTCTCCACCAAATCGACGAATTCGGCATGATGGCGGTGGACGCAGAAGCTGTCGGACAGCGACAGCGACACCTTGCGGCCGGCGGCATGCGCGATGGATGCGGCCTTGCGGAAGGCCTCCTTGGCGCGGGGAGGATCCCACAGGTAGCCTTCCAGATAGGTCACCTGCGAGCCGGCGATCACCGCCTCGTCGATGTCCTCAGGCCCCAGTTCCACGCAAGCGCCGAGATAGGTGTTCATGGAGCGCTGCGCGTCCGGCGTCACCAGGATCAGGCACCTTGCGGTCGGCGCCCCGGCCACCAGCGGCGCGCTGTCGAACGCGACGCCCGAGGCGCGGATGTCGTGGCGGAAGACGTCGCCCAACTGGTCCTTGGCGACCTTGCCGATATAGGCGCCGCGCCCGCCCAGCATGGCGATGCCCGCCATCGTGTTGCCGGCCGATCCGCCGGAGACCTCCACGCCCGGCCCCATGCGGCCGTACAGCTCCTCCGCCCGGGCGGCGTCGATCAAGGTCATCGCCCCCTTTTCGATGGTGTTGGCGGCGAGGAAGGCGTCGTCGGCGTGGGCGATCACGTCCACGATGGCGTTGCCGATGCCGGTGACGTCGTAGGCGGACGCGGCCATGGGCTCTCCTGACAGGTCTTGTGGTGAAGGCGATGTTGCGGCGCGAGTATAGCCGCGGCTGCGGGCTTCACAAGCGCGGCCCCTGGAATCACCCCCTTGCTCCGGTCTCCCTTGCGTTCGTGACATTGAACCCGACTTGTTTGTTGGCCGGCCGCGAGACCGGCGAGCCGATCCGACCGGACCGGCTGCGCGCCGCGACGGCTTTCCCTTCACAGGATGCAACGGCAAAGGACGCAATGGAATGAGACGAGTCGTGGTCACCGGCCTTGGCGCCGTCACTCCGCTCGGGGCCGGCGTGGGGCCGAGCTGGCGCGCCGTGCTGGACGGGAAAAGCGGCATCCGGGCGGTGGCGGGCGTCGATGCCGCCGATCTGCCCTGCCGCATCGCCGGACAGTTGCCCGGGACCGGGGACGCCCCCTTCGACGCCGACGCGGTAGTGCCGCCCAAGGACCAGCGCAAGATGGACCGCTTCATCCTGCTGGCGCTCGCCGCCGCGGAGGAGGCGGTGGCGGACGCCGGCTGGCGCCCCGCCGACACGGAGGCGCAGGAACGCACCGGCGTGCTGATCGGCTCCGGCATCGGCGGGTTGCCGGCACTGGCCGAAGGGGCGCTGTCCCTGCACGGGAAGGGACCGCGCCGCATCTCCCCCTTCTTCGTGCCGTCGACCCTGATCAATCTGGCCTCCGGCCATGTGTCGATCCGCTACGGCTTCCGCGGTCCGAACCATGCCGTCGTGACCGCCTGCGCGACAGGAGCCCACGCCATCGGCGACGCGGCACGGCTGATCATGATGGACGACGCCGACGTCATGCTGGCCGGCGGCAGCGAGGCGGCGATCTGCCGCCTGGGGCTGGCCGGATTCTGCGCCGCCCGCGCCATGTCCACCGGCTTCAACGACGATCCGGCCCGTGCGTCGCGCCCCTGGGACCGCGACCGCGATGGTTTCGTGATGGGCGAAGGTGCAGGGGTGCTGGTGCTGGAGGAGCTGGAGCACGCGAAACGGCGCGGCGCCACGATCCATGCCGAGGTCACCGGCTATGGCCTGTCGGGCGACGCCTACCACATCACGTCCCCGGCGGAGGACGGCGACGGTGCCTTCCGCGCCATGCGCGCCGCGTTGAAGCGGGCTGGCCTGTCGCCGGACGCCGTCGACTACGTCAATGCCCACGCCACCTCGACCCCTGCCGGCGACCCGGTGGAGATCGTCGCGGTCAAGCGGCTGTTCGGCCCCGCGGCGTCCAGCCTGTCGATGTCCTCAACCAAATCGGCGACCGGCCATCTGCTGGGTGCCGCCGGCGCAGTCGAGGCGATCTTTGCCATCCTGGCGCTGCGCGATCAGGTGGCGCCGCCGACCCTGAATCTGGAGGCGCCGTCGGAGGGCTGCGACCTCGACCTCGTGCCACTGCGGCCGAAGGAGCGGCGCATCCGCCATGTGCTGTCCAACAGCTTCGGCTTCGGCGGCACCAACGCGGCGCTGGTGTTCAGCCCGGTGGCGTGAGGGTGCTTTTTGGACGGTCGGGGGTGGAAGCGGGCAGCCGGTCACCGTAGATATGCGGGCGGCCTTTACCCCTTTCCCCCACCGTTTCACGGACCGCCGATGATACGCGCCCTCGTCCTCGCCTTTGCCCAGCTGTCCGATCCGCGCGTGCGCCGGGTGGTGTGGACCGGCATGTTCGTCTCCGCGCTCGCCTATGGGCTGCTGGCCGGCGGGGCCTGGTGGGCCCTGTCGGTGACGCCGCTGACCGGCTATGGCTGGCTCGACGGCATCATCGACCTGCTGGGCGGGCTGGGAGTGCTGCTTCTCGCCTGGCTGCTGTTCCCGGCCACCGTCGGCATGGTGTCGAGCTTCTTCCTGGACGAGGTGGTGGAACGGGTGGAGGTGCGGCATTACCCCACCCTGCCCGCCCCGCGCCGGGCCGGCTGGCTGGAGGAGCTGGCGACGGCGCTGCGCTTCCTGATCCTGGTGCTGGCCATCAACCTGCTGGCTCTGCCGATCTACCTGTTCGCGCCGGGCCTGAACCTGATCGTCTTCTACACCGTCAACGGCTATCTGCTGGGACGGGAGTATTTCGAGATGGTGGCCCATCGGCGGCTCGACCGCGCGTCGGCCCGGGCGCTGCGGCGGTCGCGACCGCTGAAACCTTTTTTGGCCGGAATCGCCATTGCCTTTCTTTCGTCGATCCCCTTCGTCAATTTGCTCGTCCCGGTCGTCGCCAGCGCCTTCATGGTTCATGTCCTACAGTCCATGTCGGCTCCCCTTGCGGCAGGCCGGACGACCGTGATACGCCGCTAGGCGGCACGGTCGCAGACGGCCTGCCAGAGACCAGCCCGCCAGAGACCCGTCTGCACGGCGGCGCCCTTCCGGCACCGGGCCTCTCGACTTCCGGCTCACTCCGCCACCCGTATGTCCTGATTGGGGGAACCGCTCATGCTGTTCGGACGAAAGACTCCGCCCGCCGCTCCCAAGGCCGACAGCCCCGCCCCACCGCCGCCGGGCGCCCGTCCGTACGGCACGGGCGATGCCGGCACCGTCTCGCCGCTCGCCTCGCTGAACACCCCGGCACCGGGCGCCGAACCGGTATCCGCCGTCACGGCCGGAGCAGCCGCACCCAGCATGGCCCACGCCCTGGCCGACGCGCAGCACGCCGCACCGGCTTATCCCGCTATGCCTTCCGCCTCGAAGGGACCCGATATGACCAGCATTCCCAAGCCTCCGACCGCGCCGTCCGTGCCCGGCGCCGGCTTCAAGACCGATGTGCCGCGCCGCGTGGTCGATATGCCGGGCTCGGCCCCGCGCCAGCCGTCCATGCCCATCGCCACCCCGTCGGCCGCACCGATGGCAGCCGCCCCCGCCCCTGCCCCGGCGGCTCCGCTCGCCCCGGCGATGCCGGAGCAGCGCCGCCTGACCGTCGGCCGCGACATTTCCCTGTCGGGCGAGATCGGCTCCTGCGACGTCCTGGTGGTTGAAGGCAACGTCGAGGCCAAGTTGCGCGAGGGCCGGTCGGTCGAGATCGCCGAGACCGGCCTGTTCAAGGGCTCGGTCGAGATCGAGGAGGCCGACATCGCCGGCCGGTTCGAGGGCGATATCTCCGTGCGCGGCCGCCTGACCGTGCGCTCCACCGGCAAGATCACCGGCTCGATCCGCTTCGGCGAACTGGCGGTGGATGCCGGCGGCCAGTTGATCGGCGATATCCAGCTCTACAGCACCGGTGTCAAGCCGGCCGCCGCGCCGGTTGCGGTTCCCTCCGCCGAGGCCCCGCTCGCCCCGGCGGAAGCCGTCTGAGCAAGGCCGACCCCGCTCGAACTACCCATCACGGAGAACGCCCGGCTGGCCCCCGCCACGCCGGGCGTTCTCCGTTCCGGTCACGCCAATCGGCGTCGGCCCTCCCGTCAGGCGATGATCTTGTCCTTGAAGGCGCAGAGATCGGCGACCGGGCAGATCGGGCAATCGGGCTTGCGCGCCTTGCAGACATAGCGGCCGTGCAGGATCAGCCAATGGTGGGCGTGGCGGCGGTAGAGCTTCGGCACCACTTTCAGAAGCTTGGCCTCCACCGCGTCGGGTGTCTTGCCCGGAGCGAGGCCGGTGCGGTTTCCGACGCGGAAGATGTGGGTATCGACCGCGATCGTCTCCTCTCCAAAGGCGACGTTCAGGACGACGTTGGCGGTCTTGCGGCCGACGCCGGGAAGCTGTTCCAGCGCCTCGCGGTCGCGCGGCACCTCGCCGCCATGCCGCTCGATCAGCAGCTCCGACAGCCGGATGACGTTCTTCGCCTTGGTGTTGAACAGGCCGATGGTCTTGATGTAGCGGCGAAGCCCCTCCTCGCCCAGCGCCACCATCTGCTGCGGTGTGGTGACGAACTGGAACAGCGGGCCGGTGGCCTTGTTCACCCCGATGTCGGTCGCCTGGGCCGACAGCACGACGGCGACCAGCAACGTGTAGGGATTGACGTATTCCAGCTCGCTCCGGGGCTCCGGATTGGCGGCGGACAGGCGGCGGAAGAATTCCTGGATCGCGGCGGGCTTCATGGCCACCAGCATAACCGCAACGCCCAGGCTTGCGCCAGTGGGTGAGCCTGCCTCCCGATTTGGATCGGCATGTCGCAGTTTGCGACAAAAACTGAAAGAATTCGCATAAATCCAACAGAAATCGACGCAGGAATACGGCTTTGCCGGCGCTTCCCCGGTGGCGTATGATTTGCTTACCGCCAAGACACCGTTTGAACGCCTGTAAATGAACCGCGAACTGTTTGCGGCGGCGGCGTTCGGATTGGATAAGGATGTGTGGAGATGACCGCGTCTTATCTTGTGGAAATACTGGATTGGGGACTGCACTTGCGATTGCAGGGCGCGCTGCCGGTGGAGGTGCGCGACAACATCGCCCGGCAGGTTGAAATCCAGTGTGCCAATCTGGCTGCCCGCTCCACGCCCTGGAGCAGCTTGGTCGAGTTCGACCATTTCGAAGCCGATGGGTTCCGACCCGAAATCGTCGTGGCGCTGATGAAACTGGCCCGTCGATGCGGCCATGTCCGCAGTGCCGTGGTAATGACCGACTGGCATTGGGCTTCGGTGATGGCCGAGACGATGATCGCCGCCGGCATCGACGATCAGGCGCGGATCTTCGTGCAGGCGACCGGTGGACCGGGAGAGGCACTGGCCGGCGAGCGACAGGCCGGCGATCTGGCCGGGCTGGACAGCGCCATGGCCTGGGTGCTGTACGGCGGCGCGGTGCCGATGGTGTCGAAGGCGGCATGACCCGCCTTCCTTGCCGTTTTCAGACAGGCACCGGTCGGTTAGAATAATCGCCATGCCCATCATCAGCCCAGAGAACAGTCCAGATTTGGATGCTCCGTCGGCCGTTCCCACGGCGGGTTCCACCGGAACCGGCGCGGTGCGCGTGTTCTTCGATGCCATCCTCCATCCGCACCGCAGCCTGGGACGCGGCGGTTTCCGGGTGCTGATGGCGGTGGTGGTGGCGATGAACATCATCATCGCCGGCATCTTCGTCGCCAACGGCGCCTGGCCGGTGGTGCCGTTCTGCGGCCTGGACGTGCTGGCCCTGTGGCTTGCCTTCCGCGTCAGCTACCGTTCGGCCCGGCAGTATGAGCGGGTCCGGCTGACCGACAGCGCCCTGACGGTGCAGCGGATCCATTGGAAGGTCCCGGAACGACGCTGGTCCTTCCATCCCTATTGGCTGCGCATCAGCCACGATGAACGTACCCAGCATGACCGCCGGGGCCCCGCCGCCGGTCAGGTCATGCTGAGTTCGCACGGCCAGTCGGTCGGCGTCGGGTCCTTCCTGTCCCCGGACGAACGCTCCGCCTTCGCCCATGCGCTGGGCGACGCCCTGCGCGCCTGGCGCCGGCCGTCCTGTCCGCCGGAACCGGTGGGCTGACGGTTCCGTTGCCATAACGGTGACGCCGGGTGGGCAATACCAGCGGTCATTGATGATGACCGCCGGTTCCCCGTCAGGATCCTTGGCTGAGCGCCTCCGCCAACGCGCGGTCCTGTGCCCGGTGGCCGGCCACCACCTGCATGTGCGGGAACGGAATCTCGATGCCCAGTTCGTCGAAGCGCTTCTTCATCCGCTTGTTGAATGCGCGCTGGACACCCCACTGCTTGATCGGGCGCGTCTTGAAGCGAGCGAGGATCACGATCGCGGAATCGGCGAACTTGTCGACACCCATCACCTCCAGCGGCGCAAGGATGTCGGGGGCGAATTCGGGATCCCCCTCCATTTCCTTGCCCAGCTCGACCAGCGCATCGATCACGTGGTCGGGATCCTCGTGATAGGCGACGCTGACGTTGAAGACGGCGAAGGAATAGTCTTTGGTCAGGTTCTTCACCGTCGTCACCGAGCTGAAGGGGATGGAATGCACTGCCCCTGCAGCATCGCGCAGCCGGATCGACCGGATGGAGATCGCCTCGCACACGCCGGAATGGCCGCCGCCGACATCGACCACATCGCCGACCGAGATCGAATCCTCGAACAGGATGAACAGGCCGGTGATGATGTCCTTGACCAGCGTCTGCGAGCCGAAACCGATGGCCAGACCGACGACACCGGCGCCGGCGAGCAGCGGAGCGATGTTGACGCCCAGTTCCGACAAGGTGATCAGCGACACCATCGTCACCAGCAGGATCAGGAAGGCATTGCGCAGCAACGGCAGCAGGGTGCGCATGCGGGCGCTGCGCTCGATCCTGGCGCCGTTCCTGTCGGTGCTGGTCAGGAAGTGCTCGATCAGCGCGCTCACCACCTCCCAGGCGACGATGGCACCCGCCAGCAGCAGGCCGATGGAGATGACGCTGCCGACGATGCGGCGACCGGCGGCGGATTCGACCAGCCCCAGCGTGTCGATGCCCCAGCCGTTCAGCGCCACGCCCAGGGCAACCAGCCAGATGATGGCCTTGCCGATGCGCTGGACGATGGGAAGATAGTGGAAGGCGCGGATGTGGAGTTGCGGCAGGTTGCCGGCAAGCTCGCGGTTCATGGTCAGTCCGCGGCGCAGAGCCCGGTTCAGCCCGCCCACCAGCAGCCGCGCCACCATCACCGCCAGAACGGTCACGGCGGTGCCGCGGGCCAGATACTCGAAGCCGCCATAGACGTTCAGCACCCAGACGCCCAGCGTCACCACGACATAGAGGATGGCAAGCACATGCCAGATCTCGGCGAAGCGGCGGCGCGCGGTGCGCAGGACCGCACCCTGCCCTTCGGCTTCGCGCCGGGCGGTCGCCAGCGGGTCGCCGTCGCCCGACAGCGGGTTGCCGCGCATCCAGTCGGCGACGCCGACGCGGTTCTGCAGGATCAGCGCGATCATCATGCCGGCGATCACCACGCCCAGCAGCTTCAGCAGCGCGCCGTAGGCGCCCAGCGGCAGGCCCAGCACATAGGCGCCTTCGGCCAGGAAATAGCCGTAGACCGCGACCGCGATCAGGCGCCGCGACCAGACATAACAGCGTTGCGCCCCGACATCGCTGGTCTGGACCAGCCGCAGGTTGCCCGCTTCCGGCGCGAACAGCATGCGCACCACGATCAGCAGGGCCTGGGTGATGACGGTGGCGTTCACCACCGCCAGCGCCACCAGCCGCACGCGCGGCGCCGGTTCGGTCACCGACAGGACGGTGTAGGCGACGACGATGAAGGCGACGATCGGCGCCAGCTCCAGCACCGCACGGCCCAGCAGCATCGGGATGCGCAGCAGGGCCGAACCGACATGGCGGGCGGCCAGCGCTTGGCGCGGCCGCCTCAGCAGCCACTCCACCCCGCCTGCGACCAGTGCGCCGACGCCCAGGATCATCGCCAGCTGGATGCCGATCTGAACCCAACGGTCGCGGGCGGTGTCGTCCTCCACCTGCCGCTGGACCCAGGACAAGGCGCCGGGCAGATCGGCGAAGACGTTGCCGACCTGCACGATCTGGCGGCTGACCACATCCATCCGCGCCGCCAGGAACGCCAGCGCATGGGCGCCGATGGTTTGCGGCAGCGCCGACTCACCCTCCGACTCCTTGGCCTCGGCCAAGCCGCGCTGGGCGGTGATCAGATTGCGCAGCTGGGTGACCAGCTGTGTCCGCGCATCCTGGTTCTCCAGCGTGCCGACCAGCGCTTCGAGCTGCTGGACGGTCGCCTCGTCCACCACCACCGGGGCCGCCCCCGCAGCGGGCACGGCCCCGCCTGCGGCAGGTGCCGGAACGGCGGCGGCGGGCGCGGGCGAGGCGGCCAGGGCGGAAGGTCCAGTCCCGGCGAGCAGGGCCGCGAGCAGCAGGACGGCCAGGCCGCCGGACAGGAACAGACGCCAGGCGCGTGCGACAGGGTTTGCGGCGGGCGTTGCGGACCGGATCATCGGCAATTCACTCGGCTGGTCTTGGGAAAACGGACGGCAAGGACAGGCGGATGCTTTGGACCGCCGGCCGGAACCCTGGCGCGGAACTGTGGCTCCAATATGCCGGGCTTCGGGAAGTTAGTTCTCCCGCTTCCGCTTGCCAACCCGGCCGTCTGTTCCTTTTTTAAGCGGAGCCAATGCCGGGACCGATAGCCACCGGGAAATGCCGGCCCAAAATCGCTGCCCCAAAATCGCTGTTAAGGATATGCCATGAGCGATACCCCCACCGGATCGGACCCGACCGCCATACCGGACGCGGCCCAGGATGTGGAACAGGAGGGTGCCGTCCGCGACAAGCTGGTCGCCACCAAGGAGCAATGGGCCCGGCAAGGCCGCGCCCTGACCGGACAGGCCGCCGACCCGGCGCGCGAGCGGCTGCCGCCCGGCCAGCGGCTGGTGACCGACTGGCCGGTGCTGGATCTCGGCATCACGCCGAAGCTGACGACCGGCAACTGGACCCTGACTGTGGACGGGCTGGTGGAGAACCCGCTGTCCTGGCGTTGGGAGGATTTCCAGGCCCAGCCGCAGGAACGGTTCGTCTCCGACATCCACTGCGTCACCACCTGGTCGCGCTATGACAACCGGTGGGAGGGGGTCAGCGCCCGCCGCCTGCTTGACCTCGCCCGTCCGAAGCCGGAGGCGAGCCACGTCGTCTTCCACTCCTTCGACGGCTACACCACCAACGTCGCGCTTTCCGACTTCGACGACGACGGCGTCCTGCTCGCCACGAGCTGGGAAGGCCAGCCGATCAGCCGCGACCATGGCGGGCCGGTGCGCGTCGTGCTGCCCCGGCTGTATTTCTGGAAGAGCGCGAAGTGGGTGAAGCGGATCGAGCTGCTGGCCGGCGACCGCAAGGGCTATTGGGAGGTCCGCGGCTACAACAACCACGCCGACCCGTGGCTGGAGGAACGCTATTCGGATTGACCGTCCCCTGTGCCCGTCCCCTGTGCCGCCCCCGGCAGCACTTGTCAGCAAAAGCCACTTCCGCCATCGGAACGAAACGGCTAAGGTGCGGCGCAAGTGGCCCCGTAGCTCATCAGGATAGAGCGCGAGTTTCCTAAACTTGAGGCAGCAGGTTCGAGTCCTGCCGGGGTCACCACTCGGTTTTCGCAGCGATGCCTAGTGAGCAACGATGGCGCAGACCATCGCTTTCGTCGCTCCGGCAAGATCGGCGGGCGCCAGCACGATCTGCAGGCCGCGCCGGCCGCCATTCACCACCATTTCCGCCAGGTCTGCGGCGCTCCGGTCGATGAAGGTCGGCAAGGCCTTCTTCTGGCCGAGCGGGCTGATGCCGCCGACCAGGAAACCGGTGGTCTTTTCCGCCAGCGCCGGGTCCGCGAGGTCGGCCTTCTTTGCCTTGGCCGCCGCGGCGATCGCCTTCAGGTCCAGCTTGGCCGCGACCGGGATGACGGCGCAGGCCAGCGCCTTGGGTTCCAGCTGGACGATCAGCGTCTTGTAGACGATGGCGGGGTCGAGCCCGAGCGCCTCGGCCGCATGCAGGCCGATGGCGTCGGCCGACGGGTCGTACTCATACTCCATCAGCCGAAAGGCGACGCCCGCCGCCTTCGCCGCATTGACCGCCGGTGTCACCTTCGCCGCCATGCCCAGCACCCGTCCGCCGATGAATCACGGCGGGAGCTTGGCAGGGCCGGTTGGGAGTGTAAAGCCTCCCCCGGCATCGGCAGCCCTGGATAAGGGATCACTCCATCCCGCGGGAAGACGGGTTGCCGATCATGGTCAGGAATTCACGGCGGGTCGAGGGGTCGGTGCGGAAGGCGCCGAGCATGCGGCTGGTCACCATGGTGACGCCGGTCTTGTGGATGCCGCGGGTGGTCATGCACTGGTGCTGCGCCTCGACCACCACGGCGACCCCCTCGGGCTGGAGGACCTCGTCGATGGTGTTGGCGATCTGGGCGGTCATCTTCTCCTGGATCTGCAGGCGCTTGCCATAGGCCTCGACCAGCCGCGCCAGCTTGGAGATGCCGACGACGCGGCGGCGCGGCAGATAGGCGACATGGGCCTTGCCGATGATCGGCACCATGTGGTGCTCGCAATAGGATTCCACCCGGATGTCGCGCAGCACGACCATCTCGTCGTAGCCGTCGGTCTCCTCGAAGGTGCGCGACAGGATCTCCACCGGATCGATGCCGTAGCCGGCGAAGAACTCCTCATAGGAGCGGACGACCCGGTCCGGAGTGCCGGCCAGCCCCTCGCGCGTCGGGTCGTCGCCGGCCCAACGGATCAGGGTGCGCACCGCCTCCTCCGCGTCCGCGCGGGACGGACGGACGACGGCGGGCGTCTCGGAGCGGGGCCGCCCGAGGCCGCGAAGCACGTTGTCGACGAGCGGGGTCTTGGTAGCCGTCACGGGAGACATCCTTTCCATACCTGGTCCATAACTGGTCGGCATCCTGCGCAGGTCGGCGGCAATCGCGCAAAACACCCATCCTTGTGTGACGTCAGTACGGAGCCGGGCCTTTGGCGGATCAATTCCCCCGGCTCATAAACTGTCGGGCTCGCAAGCTGAACGGGGAACCCCGCCTTTCGGGAGTCCCAACATGGTTCTGCTCCCACCGCCTTCAAGGTACGGACAGCCATGCGGCTTGTCAAAGCCGGTTGTTGAATAATTCTAAATATACACGCATTCTATTGTATTATCTGTCTGGCTCAAGGGCCGGTCCGGATCTGGCCATTTCGCGGCGCCCCGGACCGGACGCTTCAGTTCAAGCGCATCGGCTGGTGCGGACTGTCGAGGGAGAAGGCCGGGATCGTCACGTCGAAGGCACGGCCGCCCGCACCTTCCATTCCGTAGCTGCCGGCCATGATGCCTGACGGCGTGCCGAGCGGCGTGCCGCTGGTGTATTCGAAATGCTCGCCCGGCTCCAGCACCGGCTGCTCGCCGACGACGCCCGGACCCCTCACCTCCTGCACGCGCCCCATGGCGTCGGTGATGCGCCAATGGCGGGTGCGCAACTGCACCGTCTCGTTGCCTTCATTCTCTATGCGGACATGGTAGGCCCAGACGAAACGCCCTTCTGCCGGGGCGGACTGGTCTTCCAGGAACATTGGCTGGACGGTGACGCGGATGTCGTTGGTGACGGCGGTATACATGGCGGGCGATCCGATGAACGGCGCCGGCCGGAAACGGGCCGGCGGCAAGGGTGTCCCGGAGGAGTCCGGGAGGGCCGGGCGACGACTCCCCGCAGAATAAGGTCGCCCATCCGGACTGTCCAGAACCCGGCCGGACAATCCTGCGACATCCACGCACTGCGATGGATACAGTCATGCACAGTCTCCGGGTCTGCACGGTCTTGCGATGGGGGGACGACGATGATATATGCGCAAGTCCCAGCAACGGCCGAAGTGCCTTGTCCATGTCTCGTTCGCACGCCCTTCGCATCCGACGACGGAGCCTCGCACCGCGCATCGCGGTTGCGGCCGTCCTTGGGTCGCGTGCGAACGCCAAAGGCACAACGGGGACCTGACACCCCGGCCTTCCGGCGGCGGCGCGATCCGCCCTTTCAGAAGCCTTCTGAGAAGACCTTCTTCCCGCCGGGAGCCCCACGCATGATCATCACCGTCGAAGAGCCGAAGCACGCCGCCGCCATCGAAGCCCTGCTGGACACGTCCTTCGGTCCCGATCGCTTCACCAAGACCGCCTACCGGCTGCGTGACGGCGTCGACTCCATCCCCGCCCTCAATCTCGTCGCCATCGAGCATGACGAGCATGGGCGCGAGGTGGTGGTGGGCACCATCCGCTACTGGCCGATCCAGGTCGGCGGCACCACCCAATCCATCCTGCTCGGTCCCATCGCGGTCGCCGCGCATCTGCAAGGCAGCGGGCTGGGCAGCAAGCTGATCCGGATGAGCCTGAACAAGGCGGTGGCCCTGGGCCACCAGTCGGTCATCCTCGTCGGCGACGCCCCCTATTACGAGCGGTTCGGCTTCTCCCGCGCCCTGACGCTGGGCATGGAGATGCCGGGTCCGGTCGACATGAACCGGCTCCTGGGGCTGGAGCTGGTCGACGGCGCGCTGGCCGGCGCCACCGGCATGATCGGCCAGCCTCTCAGGGCCGACACGCTCGACCGGCCGATGGCCGGTTCCGCTCCCGTCCTGGGCGGAGACACCGGCGCCCCTTTCGGCATGCTGTTCAACCGGACGGGGACGGAGCGAGTGTGGACTGACCGGGTGCGGACCGACTGGTTCTGGCATGGCGGGCTGCAGGCCGGCGCGGCGTGACGGTTCCGGATCGCGGAAAGGTTCGGTTTGCGAAATGCCTGGGGGCGAAGCGGGATTGACTCGATTCGCCCCACACGCGATACCATCTCTCCAGGAGCGACGCCGGTCGGACGGCGTGCCGCGCGCCACGCATCATCGTGAGCGCGCTATTCGTTTTGGTTCAGAGCGGAAGGGTGCGGGTTGACCAAGAAGCTGTTCATCAAGACCTGGGGCTGCCAGATGAACGTCTATGACTCCGCCCGCATGGCGGACGTCCTGGCACCGCTGGGCTACCGGCCGGTCGATGAGCCGGACGGCGCCGACATGGTGATCCTGAACACCTGCCACATCCGCGAGAAGGCGGCCGAGAAGGTCTTCTCCGAACTGGGCCGGCTGCGCCGGATGAAGGACCGCAAGGCGGAGGCCGAGGACGGCCGGATGATCCTGGCGGTCGCCGGCTGCGTCGCCCAGGCCGAAGGCGAGGAGATCGTGGCGCGTGCGCCCTTCGTCGACATGGTCTTCGGCCCGCAGACCTACCACACCCTGCCGGAGATGGTGGCCAAGGCCAGCCGCGCGGCCGGCAGCGTGCTGAACACCGACTTCCCCGCCGAATCCAAGTTCGACTTCCTGCCGGAGGAGACGGCGAGCCAGGGCGTGTCGGCCTTCCTCGCGGTGCAGGAGGGTTGCGACAAGTTCTGCACCTTCTGCGTGGTGCCCTACACCCGCGGCGCCGAGTTCTCCCGCCCAGCCGCCCAGATCCTGGTGGAAGCGAAGCGGCTGGTCGCCGGCGGCACCCGCGAGATCAATCTGCTGGGCCAGAATGTCAACGCCTGGCACGGCGACGGACCGGACGGGTCGAGCTGGGCGCTTGGCCGGCTGATCCGCGAACTGGCGGAGATCGACGGGCTGGAGCGCATCCGCTACACCACCTCGCACCCCCGCGACATGGCCGACGACCTGATCCGCGCCCATGCCGAGGTGCCGCAGCTGATGCCCTACCTGCATCTGCCGGTACAGGCCGGGTCCGACCGCATCCTGGCGGCGATGAACCGCAAGCACACCGCCGACGACTACCGTCGGCTGGTCGACCGGCTGCGCACGGCCAAGCCCGACCTCGCGATGTCCGGCGACTTCATCGTCGGCTTCCCCGGCGAGAGCGACGCCGACTTCGCCGCGACGCTGAAGCTGGTGAGCGACATCGGCTATGCCCAGGCCTATTCCTTCAAATACAGCTCCCGTCCGGGCACCCCGGCGGCGGTCGACGGCGGGCAGCTGCCGGAGGATGTGAAGGAGGCCCGCCTGTCGGCGCTGCAGCAGTTGCTGAACGCGCAGCAGGTCGCCTTCAACCATGGCTTCATTGGCCGCAGCGTGCCGGTCCTGTTCGACCGCATCGGACGCCGCAACGGCCAATTGCTCGGCCGCAGCCCCTGGATGCAGTCGGTCCATGCCGAGGCGAACGAACGGCTGCTCGGCCGCATCGTCGAGGTGCGGGTCGATGCCGCGCTCGCCAACAGCATGGCCGGCACCGTGGCGACCGGCGAGTTCACAACCGCCTCTTTCCCCCGGAACCCTTCCTTCCCGCCTGCCCAACCTCTGGAGGCCAGCGCTTGAACGGTCTGCCCGAACGGCGTATCGACGTTCAATTCGATGACAACCGGCTGCTGCCGATGCTGTACGGGGAGCATGACCGCCACCTCGCGCGCATCGAATCCCTTCTCGGCGTGTCGCTGATTTCCCGCGGCAACACCCTGACGATCTCCGGCCCGCCCGATGCCGCCGAAACGGCGCAAGCGGCGCTGAACGGCCTCTATGTGCGGCTGACCCGCGGCCAGACCATCGACAGCGGCGAGGTCGACGGTGCCGTCCGCATGGCGAACGCCGCGCCCGTCCTCGCCGCCGCCCCGGGCGGCGAGGAACCGCGCGCTCCCGGCCAGCAGGCGACCGTCATCCGGGCGGAGATCGCGCTGCGCACCCGCCGGCGCGGGCCGATCACCCCGCGGTCCCCCACCCAGGCCGCCTATCTCCAGGCCCTGGCCGAAAGCGAGCTGGTCTTCGGGCTCGGCCCGGCCGGCACCGGCAAGACCTATCTGGCGGTGGCCCAGGCGGTGGCACTGCTGACCACGGGTCAGGTCGACCGCATCGTGCTGTCCCGCCCGGCGGTGGAGGCGGGCGAGCGGCTGGGCTTCCTGCCCGGCGACCTGAAGGAAAAGGTCGATCCTTACCTGCGTCCGCTCTATGACGCGCTGCACGACATGCTGCCGGCGGAGCAGGTGAAGAAGCGGCTTGAATCCGGCGAGATCGAGATCGCGCCGCTGGCCTTCATGCGCGGCCGGACGCTGGGCAACGCCTTCGTCATCCTGGACGAGGCGCAGAACACCACGCCGATGCAGATGAAGATGTTCCTGACGCGCCTCGGCGAAGGCGGGCGGATGGTCGTCACCGGCGACATCTCGCAGATCGACCTGCCGTCCGGCACCCGGTCGGGCCTGCGCGACGCGATGGAGATCCTGCGCGGGGTGGAAGGCGTGCGCTTCGTCCGCTTCACCGACGCCGACGTCGTCCGCCACCCGATGGTCGCCCGCATCATCCGTGCCTACGATCAGGCCGACGCCGTCGAGGCGGCGCGCAGGCAGGCCCGCCGAACCGTGGCAAGTACCCGATCGGATAGCGGAACGATCGCTGATGAGGCAGAGGCCGTTGGGGATCCGAAATGACCAGCGCCGTCGATATCACTGTTTCACGTGAAGCCGGTGCCTGGGCGGAGGATGCCGACTGGCTGGCCGAACGCGCGGCGCTCGCCGCACTGGGGGCCGCCTATGACGACGAGGACGGACCGGCCGAGCTGTCGATCGTTCTCGCCGATGACGAACTGGTCCACAGGCTGAACCGCGAGTATCGCGGCAAGGACAAGCCGACCAACGTCCTGTCCTTCGCTCTGACCGAAGCGGAGGAACCGGAGCCCGAAGACGGCATGCCCGTCATGCTGGGCGACATCATCCTGGCCTATGAAACGATTGCACGCGAAGCATCCGAACAGCGGAAAAACTTCAAAGACCACATGACCCATCTCGTGATGCATGGCGTTCTGCATCTGCTGGGCTATGATCACGAGACGGACGACGAGGCCGAGGAGATGGAGGCGCTGGAAACCCGGCTGCTCGCCACCCTCGGCATCGCTGACCCCTATGCCGACAACCACCAACCACCGGACCGATGAGCGAGATATCCGACAGTCGCACGCCCCGTGATGACCACGGGGCCGAAGACCATTCCCTGGGCCACCTGTTCAAGGGGTGGCTCCGCACCGTCTGGGGCGGCCGCGAGGACACATCCCTGCGCGGCACGATCGAAGAGCTGATCGCCGGCCTGGACGGTGCCGCGAGCGAAGACGGCGAGGATTCGCTGGCCTCCGGCGAGCGGGCGCTGCTGACCAACATCCTCAAGCTGCGCGACCGCACGGTCGCCGACGTGATGGTGCCGCGGGCCGATATCGTCGCCGTCGAGATCGACACCCCCTTCCCCACCCTGGTCCAGCGCGTCGCCGAGGAGGGCCATTCCCGCCTGCCGGTGTTCCGCGAGACGCTGGACGACGTGGTCGGCTTCATCCACATCAAGGATGTGCTGACCCTGCTGGCGAAACAGGCCATCTCGCCGGAGGGTCTGCGCAACAATCCGGACCTGACCGGCATCATCCGCGAGGCGAAGATCGTCGCCCCCTCCATGCTCGTGCTGGACCTTCTGGTGCAGATGCGCCAGACCCGCCAGCACATGGCGCTGGTGGTGGACGAGTTCGGCGGCATCGACGGCCTCGTCACCATCGAGGATCTGGTGGAGGAGATCGTCGGCGAGATCGAGGACGAGCACGACGAAGCGGCTGCGCCACGGCTGGTCCAGCGCCCGGATGGCAGCCTGATCGCCGATGCCCGCTTGCCAATCGAGGATTTCGAATCCCGCGTCGGCCCCGTCCTGACCGAAGAGGAACGCGAGGACATCGACACGCTCGGCGGTCTGGTGGTGTCCATCGCCGGCCGCGTGCCGGGACCTGGCGAACGTCTGGTCCATCCGTCGGGCCTGGAGTTCGAGATCATCGACGCCGACTCCCGCCGCCTGAAGCGCTTGCGCGTCCACAACGTTCCGGCAAACAGCAAGGAACTGACGGAAGCGGTCTAGGAATCGGGTGGGGCGGCGAGAATCCGGCGTCGGCTGGCGTTGCCCCACTCATCTCTCGATGCCACTCCCCTTCGGCAACGCAGCCCCGCCGACATCGGCCTTGGCGCCCCTGGTCGGCCGCATTACCTATGGCGCCGCCCGCCCCTGCCGCTGCCGGAGTTTCCGCCTTGACCGTCACCGAAACGCTGCCCGTCCCGGCCCGGCTGGGCCGCGTCTCCGCGCGTCTGGCTGCGCTGACCGGCTGGCGCCGGCTGGCCGCCGCCGCCGCGCTGGGCGGGCTTGCGACCTTCGCACTGCCGCCGGCCGATGCCCTGCCGCTGCTGCTGATCGCCTTTCCGGGGCTGATCTGGCTGCTGGACGGCATCGAGACGGGGAAAGGCGCCTTCGCGGTCGGCTGGTTCTTCGGCTTCGGCCATCACCTGCTGGGACTCTATTGGATCAGCGCCGCCCTGTTCACCGACATCGGGCGCTTCTGGTGGGCGTTGCCGCTGTCGGCCGTCGGGCTGCCGATCCTGCTGGCGATGTTCACCGGCGGCGCCACTCTGACCTTCCACCTGATACGCAGGCGCGGCTTCGGCGGCGGGCTGGCGCGGCCGATCCTGTTCGCCGCCTGCTGGTGCCTATGGGAATGGCTGCGCGGCCACGTCTTCACCGGCTTTCCATGGAACCTGATCGGCTATGGCTGGGTCGGAGTGCTGCCGGTGCTGCAGACCGCATCGCTGGTCGGCATCTACGGGCTGACGCTGGTGACCGTGCTGGTCGCCGCCCTGCCGGCCGCCCTGCCCGACCCCGGCACGACACCGCGCCGCGCCTGGGCCGGCATCGCCGCCGGGATGGCGCTGCTGGCGGTATTGGGCGGCTGGGGAACCTGGAGGCTGGCCGGCGCGGTCGACGAGCCGGTACCGGGCCTGCGGCTGCGGCTCGTCCAGGCTGCCATCGACCAGCGGCTGAAATGGGCACCGAACGAGCGGGTCCAGAACTTCCAGAGCCACCTTGCCCTGTCCGCCGCTCCGCCGGCAGACCCCTCGGCCCTGCCGCCGAACCTCGTCATCTGGCCGGAGACCGCCGTTCCCTTCTTCGTCGAGGACGATGCGCGGGTGCGGCAGGCGATGGCCTCCGTCACGCCGCCGGGCGGGTTGCTGATCACCGGGGCCCCGCGCACCACTGTCGGCGCCGACGGCGAGCGGCGCTACTACAACGGCATGGTGGCGGTGGACGGCAGCGGTGCGGTGGTTGCCGATTACGACAAGTTCCATCTGGTTCCCTTCGGCGAGTACATGCCATTGCGCCGATGGCTGCCGGTAGGGGCCATTGCCGGCAACGGGGCGGAGTTCTCGGCCGGTCCCGGTCCGCGCACGCTCCATCTGGCCGGCCTGCCTCCGGTCAGCCCGCTGATCTGCTATGAGAGCATCTTTCCAGGCGCGGTGGTGGACGGCACCGACCGGCCGAAATGGTTGCTGAACCTGACCAACGACGCCTGGTACGGCCGCACCGCCGGCCCGCACCAGCATTTCGCCATCAATCAGGTCCGTGCGGTCGAGGAAGGGCTGCCGCTGGTGCGGGTGGCCAATACGGGTATTTCCGGTCTGGTCGACGCGTACGGGCGTGTGCAACAATTGCTCGGTCTGGGTGAGAGAGGTTTCATCGATACCACGTTGCCGAAAGCTCCTGATGGAGCCACAGCCTATGCCCGCATGGGAGACTGGATTTTCGGCATAGTGCTTCTTGGCTGTTTTTTGATGGCCTTGGCCTCGCGATATCACCGTTGACGCAACATTGCGGGCAATCCGCCCACCACCTGTGGAAAAACTCGTGTATCCGGGTCGACCGGAGCGGGCTTGACTGCATACGTGGATATGTCGTAACTAGGTTGCACAACCTATACAGGGATAAACGAGATGCAGACTGAAACTGGAGCGCCGCGCGGGCGCCGTGCGGGCGCCGGCCGTCCGAAGACCGGAAAGCCGAATCCCATCGACGTGCATGTCGGATCCCGCGTCCGTCTTCGCCGCACGCTGCTCGGCATGAGCCAGGAGAAGCTGGGCGAGGCCATCGGCCTGACCTTCCAGCAGGTGCAGAAGTACGAGCGCGGCGCCAACCGCATCGGCGCATCGCGCCTGTTCGACCTGAGCCGCGTCCTGGACGTGCCGGTCTCCTTCTTCTTCGACGACATGCCGGTCGAGGCGGCATCCGCCCGCGTCGACGACGAGGATGAGTCGGGTGCGACCGAAGAGCGCTCCGCCGGCGCCTACGAGCCGGATCCGATGGCCAAGCGCGAGACGCTGGAACTGGTCCGCGCCTATTACAAGATCAGCGATCCGTCGGTGCGCAAGCGCCTGTTCGAACTGACCAAGGCCGTCGCCAGCGCTGCCGTCGCGGAAGCCGCCGAGTAACGCCTGCCCCTGCCGCACGGCATGTGACACCGCCGAAAGGGGGACGGCGCGGCGCGGCTGCGCTCCCCCTTCGTGTGGTGCTATGCTGATCGGTCCGAAGCCCTACCGCCGGTAGTCCGCTTGACCCCGGCCGGATTCCTTGTCAAAACCGGTTTTGGACCGGTGTCTGCGGCCGCTGTACCGGTCTGCCGTTTCGGCTCATGAAATAGCGTGCCGCCGAATGCCGAGGTTTCCCGTGGCAAAGCTGAACTACGTCTTCACCAGCGAATCCGTGTCGGAGGGCCATCCCGACAAGGTGTGCGACCGCATTTCGGACGCCATCGTCGATCTGTATCTCTCGCACGACCCGCATGCCCGCGTGGCCGTCGAAACGCTCGCGACCACCAACCAGGTCGTCCTGGCCGGTGAAGTCCGCGGGCCCGACAGCATCAAGGCCGATCAACTGGTCGAGGTCGCCCGCGCCGCGGTGAAGGACATCGGCTACGAGCAGGACGGCTTCCATTGGGAGAAGATGGACGTCAAGTGCTTCGTCCATTCCCAGTCCGCCGACATCGCCGTCGGCGTCGACGCCGCCGGCAACAAGGATGAGGGTGCCGGCGACCAGGGCATCATGTTCGGCTATGCCTGCCGCGAGACCCCGGCGCTGATGCCCGCCCCGATCTACTACTCGCACGCGATCCTGAAGTCGCTGGCCGAAGCGCGCCATTCCGGTGCCGCTCCCCAGCTGGGCCCGGACGCCAAGAGCCAGGTCACCCTGCAGTATGTCGACGGCCGGCCGACCCGCGCCACCGCCATCGTGCTGTCGACCCAGCACGCCGAGGGGCTGGAGCAGGACGCGGTGCGTGAGATCGTGCTGCCGCACATCGTCAACTGCCTGCCGGAAGGCTGGATGTGCGATGCGCCGAACCTCTACGTCAACCCGACCGGCCGTTTCGTCATCGGCGGCCCGGACGGCGACGCCGGCCTGACCGGCCGCAAGATCATCGTCGACACCTACGGCGGCGCGGCCCCGCATGGCGGCGGCGCGTTCTCCGGCAAGGATCCGACGAAGGTCGACCGCTCGGCCGCCTACGCCGCCCGCTACCTCGCCAAGAACGTCGTAGCGGCGGAACTGGCGGAGAAGTGCACGATCCAGGTTTCCTACGCCATCGGTGTGTCGAAGCCGCTGTCGGTCTATGTCGATACCCACGGCACCGGCCAGGTCGACGAGGACCGTCTGTCCGACGTGCTGCAGCAGCTGGTCGATCTGTCCCCGCGCGGCATCCGCACGCATCTGGGACTGAACAAGCCGATCTATGCCCGCACCGCCGCCTACGGCCATTTCGGCCGCGAGCCGGAGGCCGACGGCGGCTTCTCGTGGGAGAGGACCGATCTGGTCGAGGCCCTGCGCGGCGCCTTCTGACCGCCCGATCGGACGGATCACGGACCTGAACGGGACAGCGGGGGCCGGAAACGGCCTCCGCTGTCTTTTTATGCAGGCCCGTTTTCCGCCGCCACCGCTCTTCAAACCGCCCCTACCGATCGCCATGACCGACAGCAAAACCGACCGACCGAACGACGAATCCCCGCAGACCGACACCGGAAACCGCCTGTTCGGCCGGCGCAAAGGCCGCCCCCTGCGCAAGCGCCGGACGAGCCTGATCGAGGATCTGCTGCCCCGGCTGGAAATTCCGGTCCCGAAGCCGGGCGACCACCTGGACCCCGCCGGTCTGTTCGACGGCCCGAAACGGGAGGTCTGGCTGGAGATCGGCTTCGGCATGGGCCATCACCTCGCCTGGCAGGCCGGACACCATCCGAATGTCGGCATCGTCGGCGCCGAACCCTTCCTCAACGGCATCGCCGGCCTGCTGGGCATGGTCGAGGACGGGGACCTGCGCAATGTGCGCGTCCTGCCCGACGACGCCCGGCCGCTGCTGGACGCCCTGCCCGACGCCTCCATCGGCCGCGCCTTCGTGCTGTTCGCCGACCCCTGGCCGAAGAAGCGCCACGCCGACCGCCGCTTCATCGGGCCGGAAAACCTGCCGCGGCTGGCCCGCGTGCTGAAGGACGGCGCGGAGCTGCGTCTGGCCAGCGACGACATGGGTCTGGTGCGCTGGATGCTCGAACACACCGTCAAGCACCCCGATTTTGAATGGACGGCACGCCGCCCGTCCGACTGGCGCATCCGCCCCGACGACTGGCCGGCAACCCGCTACGAGGAAAAGGCCATCGCCGCCGGCCGCAAGCCGGTCTTCATGCGCTTCGTCCGCCGCCCTCGGTGATGGCGGGCCGATCCGCCGGCCAGTCCCTCAACCGGGCGTGACCGGCCGCATCGGATCCGGCTGCACGACGAGCGGAGCAGCGAAATGCTCCACCACCGGGAACGGGTCGTAGAAGTGATGCAGACGCTTCTTCCACTCCGCATAGCGGTCGGAGCCACGGAAACCCTGGGTATGGTCCTCCAGACGCTCCCACCAGACCAGCAGCAGGTAACGACGGCCATCCTCCAGGCAGGACCGGACTTCCATGCCCCGGAAGCCGGGCGAGGCCGCTATCAGCGGGCGGGCTTCGGCCATCGCCTGCTCGAAGGCCCCCTGTTCGCCCGGCCGGACGCTTAGAATCGCCGCTTCCAGGATCATTCTTCCAGCCCTCCCGCATGTCGCTGACACCAGTTCCGCTTGTAAAGGAACGCATCGAGCCCGAAAAGGCTTGCGGCATCGGATGGAATGACTATATTCACCCTCTGAGAACCCATACGGATCGGCGGCCCGGGCAACCGGGCCGGCGAGACGCTTTGCGGGTGGGCTTTTGCCCACTTATTTTTTTATCAGCGTGCGGCACCGCACGCTTCGTAAACCCAACGTCGTAAAAGCCCCGTCCGGTTCGATCCCGGCCGCAGGCTCAGGTCAGGTGGAATGGACGCTACAGGTCGCATCGAACAGATCATCACGCCGTCAGTCGAAGCCATGGGCTATGAGGTCGTGCGCGTACAGATCTCCGGCGGCCAGCGGTCGGTTCTCCAGATCATGGCGGAGCGCGCCGACGGCGCGCCCATGACTGTCGAGGATTGTGCCGACATCAGCCGCACCGTTTCCGCCCTGCTGGATGTGGAAGACCCGATCCGCGAGGCCTACACCCTGGAGGTCAGCTCGCCCGGCATCGACCGGCCGCTGACCCGTCTGAAGGATTTCGAGCGTTTCGCCGGTTTCGAAGCCCGGCTGGAGACCCGACAGGCCGCCGATGGCCGCAAACGTTTCAAGGGCATGCTGAAGGGCGTCGACGACGGCCTCGTGTGCATCGACACCGAACAGGGAGCCGCCCGGCTGGAGTTCGACAACATCCTGCGCGCCAAGCTGGTTCTGACGGACGAACTGATCCGCGCCAGCCAGGAGCAGCAGGAGGGTCCGCAGAACTGACGGCCCAGCCGCCAGGGCGCCCAGCCAGGACGCCAGGCGACCCCCGCCCGCCCGCCGACCCGACCGGACATCACGCAAGACCGGCATCACGCAAGACCGACTCAGGAAGTGTAACGGATGGAACTGCTGCAAGTCGCTGACGCGGTCGCCCGCGAAAAGAACATCGACCGGGACGAAGTCCTGGAGGCGATGGAACAGGCGATCCAGAAGGCCGGCCGCTCCAAGTACGGCCATGAGCACGACATCCGCGCCCGCATCGATCGCAAGACCGGCGACATCCATCTGACCCGCCACCTGGAGGTGGTCGAGGCGGTGGAGAACGAGGCGACGCAGGTCACCCTGCCCTACGCCCTGCGCCGCAAGCCAGGTGCCAAGCTCGGCGATTTCCTGGTCGACCCGCTGCCGCCGATCGATTTCGGCCGCATCGCCGCCCAGACCGCCAAGCAGGTGATCGTGCAGAAGGTGCGCGACGCCGAGCGCAAGCGCCAGTTCAACGAGTACAAGGACCGCAACGGCGAGATCGTCAACGGTCTGGTCAAACGCGTCGAATACGGCAACGTCACCGTCGACCTGGGCCGCGCCGAAGCGATCCTGCGCCGCGACGAGCTGCTGCCGCGCGAGCATTTCAAGAACGGCGACCGCGTCCGTGCCTACATCTACGACGTCCGCGAGGAGCCGCGCGGTCCGCAGATCTTCCTGTCGCGCACGCATCCCATGTTCATGGCGAAGCTGTTCGCCCAGGAAGTGCCGGAGATCTACGACGGCATCATCGAGATCAGGGCGGTCGCCCGCGATCCCGGCTCGCGCGCCAAGATCGCCGTGCACAGCAACGACAGCTCGATCGATCCGGTCGGCGCCTGCGTCGGCATGCGCGGCAGCCGCGTCCAGGCGGTCGTCGGCGAGCTGCAGGGCGAGAAGATCGACATCATCCCGTGGTCGGGCGAGGCGGCGACCTTCGTCGTCAACGCGCTCGCCCCGGCCGAGGTCGCCAAGGTCGTGCTCGACGACGACAACCACCGCATCGAGGTGGTGGTGCCCGACGACCAGCTGTCGCTGGCCATCGGCCGCCGCGGCCAGAATGTGCGCCTCGCCTCGATGCTGACCGGCTGGGACATCGACATCCTCACCGAACAGGAGGAGTCGGAGCGCCGTTCGGAGGAGATCCACAACCGGTCCGGCCTGTTCATGAAGGCGCTGGACGTGGACGACGTGATCGCCCACCTGCTGGTCGCCGAAGGCTTCACCTCAGTCGAGGAGATCGCCTTCGTCGAGACCGAGGAACTGGCGGAGATCGAAGGCTTCGACGAATCGGTAGCCGACGAGCTGAAGCAGCGCGCCCTCGCCTTCCTGGAAGTGCAGGACGAGCAGGCGAACGAGCGCCGGCTGGAGCTGGGCGTCGAGGACATCGTTGCCGAGCTGACCGGCTTCTCCGCCATGCAGCTGGTGAAGCTGGGCGAGAACGGCGTCAAGACGCTGGACGATCTGGCCGATCTGGCCGGCGACGAGCTGGTCGAGATCCTTGGCAAGGACGGGGCCAAAGATGCTCCTTCGGAAGAGGAGGCGAACGCGATCATCATGGCCGCACGCGCCCACTGGTTCGAGGGTGAGGAACAGGGCGGTGACGCCGCCGCCGCGGCTCCGGCCGTCGACGGCAAGGGTGACGGGCACGGCGCGCAGGCCTGACCGGCTTGGATGCCGGTTGGATCCGCCGCCGACTGGAACGATGATTTGGGACCGCGCGAGCGGATGACGATCGGATGACCGAACGGAACGACGAACGGACACCGACCGCCGCCGCGGATGCGGTGCCGGATGAGGAATTGGCACAGGACGAAAGTCCCGGGATGGACCATCTGCCGGCCGACGACGAGAAGGGGCCTTTGCGCCGCTGCATCGCGTCAGGCACGGTCGGGCCGAAGGAAGGCATGATCCGCTTCGTGATCGGCCCCGACGGCGAGGTGGTTCCCGACCTGGAGGAACGTCTGCCAGGCCGCGGCCTTTGGGTCACGGCCGACCGGGATGCCCTGGCGAAGGCCATGGGCAAGTCCGTTTTCGCCAAGGCGGCACGACGGGCGGTCAAAGTACCGCCCGATCTCGCCGAAAGGCTGGAACGGCTGTTGGAACGGCGCTGTCTGCACGGATTGGGCCTTGCCCGCCGTGCCGGCCACGTCTTGGCTGGGTACGAGAAGGTGCGCGAGGCGTTGAAGGCCAACCAGGTCGGCCGTGCGGGTCCCCCGCCGGCCCTGCTGGTCGAGGCCGCCGACGGCTCGCTGGACCAGCGTGGCAAGGTGACGGCGCTTGCGCCGTCGCTGCCGGTGATTGATCTGTTCGTGTCCTCGGCCTTGGCCGCGGCGCTCGGACGCGATCATGCGGTGCATGCAGTGGTGGCGCGGGGCAGGCTGGCCGTTGGGCTGGCCCGCGATGCGGCACGCCTGAGGGGGCTGAAGGGTCCCCAAGGGCAACAGGATTTTGATAAGGGCTTGGGAGTCGGCGATTCGGCCGGCCGGCCTGCGATGTAACGTCTGACCATTCGGGAACCGATGACCGACAGCAACGACCAGGACCAGAAGAAAGTCTTGCACCTCAACTCCGGCGCCGGCAAAGGAAAGCTGGAGTCGAAGAAGCCGGTCGAGACCCAGGTCCGGCAGAGCTTCTCCCATGGCCGGTCCAAACCGGTGACCGTCGAGGTCAAGCGCAAGCGTCATGTTGAAAAGGGCGCCGTCCCCGGCGTGGCCGATGGCGGCGCTGCCGCCCGTCAGGCCGCCCAGGGGCTGCCCATCCGCGGCGCGTCGGGCCAACGGCCCCGCGGCGGCAGTGCCCCTGCCGGGCGCCAACTGACCCGTGAAGAGCTGGAATCGCGCCTGCGCGCACTTCGTGGCGCCGCTGCGTTCGAAGAACAGCGCCGCGTCGAGGCCGAGGAAGAAGCGGCCCGCGCCGAAGCCCGCGCCGTGGAAGCGGCCGAGCGCGCCGCCAGCGAACCGCCGCCCGCCGAAGCCTCCGCTCCAGTCTCCGCCGACGCTCCTGCGACGGCCGAGCCGGATATGCCGCCCGTCATCCTCGACGCCGATACCTTGCGCCAGCGCGAGCTGGACGAGATGCGCGCCATCCAGGAGGAGGAGCGCAAGATCGCCGAGGAGGCCGAACGCCGCCGCAAGGAGGAAGAGGCCAAGCGCAAGGAAGCCGAGGAGGCCAAGCGTCGCGACGCCGAACCGGCGCCCCGCCGTGACGGCGCCCGTGACGGTGCCGGCCGCGATGGTGCGCGTCCGGGTCCGGCCGGCACCCGTTCGGGGACCGATCAGCGCCCCGGCGGCGCTGCTTCCGCCCGCCCCGCCGCCGAGGCCGCTCCCGGCCGGCCGCAGCCCGGCGCCGGTGCGCCGCCTGCCCGTGCCGTCGAGGAGGAAGAGGACAACCGCCGCAAGGGCGGTCGCAGCGGCGCCCCCGCCAAGGCCGCGCCGGCCCGCCCCGCCGCCAAGGCTCCGGTCGGCGCCGACCGCCGCAAGGGCTCCAAGATGACCGTGTCGCAGGCGCTCAGCGACGACGGCAGCGACCGCACCCGGTCGCTGGCCGCCGTCCGCCGTGCCCGCGAACGCGAGCGTCTGCGCCAGATGAGCCGCCAGGAGACGGCCAAGGTCACCCGCGACGTCGTGCTGCCGGAAGTCATCACCGTCCAGGAACTCGCCAACCGCATGGCCGAGCGCGGCGCCGATGTCATCAAGTCGCTGATGCGCATGGGCGTGATGGCCACCATCAACCAGACCATCGACGCCGACACCGCCGAGCTGCTGATCACCGAGTTCGGCCACCGTGTCCGCCGCGTGTCGGAGTCCGACGTCGAGATCGGCCTGCGTGCAACCGAGGAAGAGGGTGCGGTCCTGATCGCCCGTCCCCCAGTCGTCACGATCATGGGCCACGTCGACCATGGCAAGACCTCGCTGCTCGACGCGCTGCGCCAGACCGACGTGGTGTCGGGCGAGGCCGGCGGCATCACCCAGCACATCGGCGCCTATCAGGTGCAGCTGGAGTCGGGTGCGAAGATCACCTTCATTGACACGCCGGGTCACGCCGCCTTCACCGAGATGCGTGCCCGCGGCGCCAACGTCACCGACGTCGTCGTGCTGGTGGTCGCCGCGAACGACGGCGTCATGCCGCAGACGATCGAGGCCATCCGCCACGCCAAGGCGGCCAAGGTTCCGATCATCGTCGCCATCAACAAGTGCGACCTGCCGGATGCCAAGCCGGAGCGCGTCCGCCAGGAACTGCTCCAGCACGAGCTGGTGGTCGAGGAGATGGGCGGCGACGTGCTCGACGTCGAGGTGTCGGCGAAGGCCAAGCGCAACCTGAGCAAGCTGGAGGAGGCCATCCTCCTGCAGGCCGAAATCCTGGAACTGCGCGCCAACCCCGACCGTGCCGCCGAAGGCGTCGTCATCGAGGCGAAGCTGGAGCGTGGCCGCGGTTCGGTCGCCACCGTGCTGGTCCAGCGCGGCACGCTGAAGGTCGGCGACGTGTTCGTCACCGGGTCCGAATGGGGCCGTGTCCGCGCCCTGATCAACGACCGCGGCCAAACCGTCAACGATGCGGCCCCGGCCGTCCCGGTCGAGGTCCTGGGCCTGAACGGCACGCCGATGGCCGGCGACGACTTCACCGTCGTCGAGTCCGAGGCCCGTGCCCGCGAGATCGCCGAGTTCCGCCAGCGCAAGAAGCGCGAAGCGGCGGTGGCGGCCTCGGCCCGCGGTTCGCTGCAGGACATGTTCAGCCGCATCCAGGCCGGCGAGGCCAAGGAACTGCCGGTCGTCATCAAGGGCGACGTGCAGGGCTCGATCGAAGCCATCGCCAGTTCGCTGGAGAAGCTCACGGCCGAGAACACCGAGGTCAAGGTCCGCGTCCTGCACAACTCGGTCGGTGCGATCAACGAGTCCGACATCACGCTGGCGAATGCCTCCAACGCGATGATCATCGGCTTCAACGTCCGTGCCAACCCGCAGGCCCGCGACCTCGCCAAGCGCGACGGCGTGGAGATCCGCTACTACTCGATCATCTACAACGTGATCGATGACGTAAAGGCGGCGCTGACCGGTCTGTTGTCTCCGACGCTGCGGGAACGCTTCATCGGCTACGCGAACATCCGCGAGGTGTTCAACATCACCAAGGTCGGCAAGGTCGCCGGCTGTATGGTCACGCAGGGCACCGTCAAGCGTGGCGCCGGCGTCCGCCTGCTGCGCGACAATGTCGTCATCCACGAGGGCACGCTCAAGACGCTCAAGCGCTTCAAGGACGAAGTCAAAGAAGTGCGCGAGGGTTACGAGTGCGGTATGGCCTTCGAGAATTACGACAACATCCAGGCCGGCGACCAGATCGAAGCCTTCGAGATCGAAGAAATCGCTCGCGAGCTGTAACCTGTTCGGTTCGTCCGGCCCCATCCGGTTTACCACCGGAGCGGGCCGGGCGGATTTCTTCGCTTGAAAGGGCGCGGGATCCGTCCTGCGCCCTGTTCCTATTGTGCAGTGATCTCCGCAACCCAGCCCACGACCATGCCCTGGCTGGCATGAGTGGGATTGGACGGACAGCTCCCATATATGTGATCGGCCGGAGAGCTGAAGCAGCCCCGGCACAAGACATCGACGAAAGACATCGACCATGGCCAGCAAGAAGCGCGGCGCGTTCACCGCCGGCAAGCCCCCGTCCCAACGGCAACTGCGCGTCGGCGAGGAATTGCGCCATGCGCTCGCCGACCTGTTCCGCCGCGGGGACTTCTACGATCCGGAGCTGGCCTCGCTGAACGTCACCATCACCGAGGTGCGGGTCAGCCCCGATCTGTCCAACGCCACCGTCTTCTACAGCACGCTCGGCGGCGAGCGGATGGAGGAAGCCCAGGTCGCGCTGCGCCGGGCCGCCGCCTTCCTGCGCGGGCAGGTCGCGCGCATGGTCAATCTGCGCCACGCCCCGACGCTGAGTTTCGAGGCGGACACCTCCTTCGACTACGCCCACCACATCGACAACATCCTGCACAGCCCGGAGGTCGCCCGCGACCTGAGCGGCCACCCGCTGGGCCGCGTCAATGGCGACGACGACCATGACGAGGATGAGGACGATTCCTGGGACGAGGATGAAGAGGACGACCTCGACGCGGACGACGATGCCGACGAAGCCACTTCCGACGAGGCGGCCCCCGACGAGGCGGATGACGACGAGCTCGGGGAAGATCGCGCGATGCTCGACGACGAGGACAAGGGCGAAGCCAAGGACGAGAGCCGGGGCAGCCGCCGTGGCTCGTAAGCGCAAGGGGACGCCGATCCATGGCTGGATTGTGCTGGACAAGCCGGAGGGCATGACCTCCACCCAGGCGCTGTCCAAGGTGCGCCGCCTGCTGAACGCCGAGAAGGCCGGCCATGGCGGCACGCTCGACCCGCTGGCGACCGGCATCCTGCCGATCGCGCTGGGCGAAGCGACCAAGACAGTCTCCTATGCCATGGACGGCGCCAAGACCTACCGTTTCACCATCCGCTGGGGCGAGCGCACGACCACCGACGACCGCGAGGGCGCGGTGATCGACCGGTCCGACTTCCGCCCGGCGACAGAGGCGATCCGCGACGCGCTTCCCGCCTTCCTGGGCGAGATCCAGCAGGTGCCGCCGCAGTTCTGCGCCATCAAGATCGACGGCGAACGCGCCTACGACATCGCGCGCGAGGGCGATGCGGTCGATCTGGCCGCCCGCACCGTGCGCATCGACCGCTTCGAACTGGTTGAGGAACCCGACGCCGACCACGCGATGTTCGAGGTCGATTGCGGCAAGGGCACCTATGTCCGCTCGCTCGCCCGCGATCTGGCCCAGGCGCTGGGCACGGTCGGCCATGTCGGTCTGCTGCGCCGCCTGCGGGTCGGTTCCTTCACGCTGGACCGCGCGATTTCCCTGGACGAACTGGCTGCCATGGATCAAGGTGCGGCCGTCGAACGACTTCTGTTGCCGATCGAGACCGCGCTGGACGACATCCCGGCGCTGGCCCTGACCGAGACGGAAGCGCACCGACTGAGGCATGGCCAGACGGTGGCTCTCCTCACCCGGCAGGACCGTGAACGCCTGATGGCGATCCAGGGTCCCGGGGGTGGGGATGGCACCGTTATTGCGCTTTTCGGCGGAACGCCGGTTGCGTTGGCCCGTGTCGAGGGGGCGGAGGTCCGTCCGGTGCGCGTGCTCAACCTCTGAAGATTTAGGAGACCCCGATGTCGATTACGCCCGAGCGCAAGCAGGAGCTGATCAAGGAATATTCGCGCGGTGAGGCCGATACCGGCTCGCCCGAGGTCCAGGTCTCGATCCTGACGGAGCGGATCAGCAACCTGACCGAACACCTGAAGAGCCACAAGAAGGACTTCCACTCCCGCCGTGGTCTTCTGGTGATGGTCGGCCAGCGCCGTCGTCTTCTTGACTATCTCAAGAAGAAGGACAATTCCCGCTACGCCACGCTCATCGAGCGTCTGGGCCTGCGTCGCTGATCGGCCATCGCTGATCGGCACGCCGTTCCCGTGACGGTATTGGAACCCCCGGTCGACCGCCGGCCGGGGGAGTCCAAGCCGGATGCGCAGGACCATCAGGATTTTCGTCCACCTGTATCGTTTCGGAACATCTCATTGGTTAGTGGCAATAGAAACTCGATCTTGAGCGTTTCGTGACGGACAGGCCGGCCCGCTTATTCGGGGACCGGCCTTTTTTGCATCCGCCGCGCCTCCATCTTGATCAGCTTATTCCTGTTGTCGAACACCATATCTCCTGTTTTCTCGCGGGGTCCTACGACCGATGGCCCCGGCCTTGGGCGGCAATCCGGCCGTTTCAGGGTGTCGGATGGAAGGAAAGAATCCATGTTCACTGTTCATCGCAAAGAAATCGAATGGGGCGGGCGCAAGCTGGTCCTGGAGACGGGCAAGATCGCCCGCCAGGCCAATGGCGCGGTTCTGGTGACCTACGGGGACACCACCGTCCTGTGCACCGCCGTCGCCGCCAAGGCGCCGAAGCCGGGCATCGATTTCTTCCCGCTGACCGTCAATTACCAGGAAAAGGCTTTCGCGGCCGGCAAGATTCCCGGCGGTTTCTTCAAGCGTGAAGGCCGTCCGACCGAGAAGGAAACGCTGGTCAGCCGCCTGATCGACCGCCCGATCCGTCCGCTGTTCGCCGACGGCTTCCGCAACGAGACGCAGGTCGTCTGCACGGTGCTGAGCCATGATCTGGAGAATGATCCGGACATCGTGGCGATGGTCGGCGCGTCGGCCGCGCTGACGATCTCCGGCATCCCGTTCCTGGGTCCGATCGGCGCCGCCCGCGTCGGCTACAAGAACGGCCAGTACATCCTGAACCCGACCATGGACGATGTCGACGACAGCGACCTCAATCTGGTCGTCGCCGGCACCGTCGATGGCGTGCTGATGGTCGAATCGGAAGCCAAGGAACTGACCGAAGAGGTCATGCTGGGCGCCGTCATGTTCGGCCACACCAACTTCCAGCCGGTGATCAACATGATCATCGATCTGGCCGAGGACGCGGCCAAGGAGCCGTGGGACCTGCCGGAGCCGGCCTATGACCGCCCGGCCCTGAAGGCCCGCCTGCGCGCCACCGTCGGTTCGGACGTCGAGGCTGCCTACACCGAGACGGTCAAGCAGTCGCGTTACGAGAAGGTTGGCGCCGCCAAGGCGAAGGCCCTGCAAGCCCTGGCCGAGGAATTCGACGCGCAATCGATCGGTTTCGAGTTCAAGGAGCTTGAGGCCGACATCCTGCGCGGCGCCGTCCTGAAGACCGGCCGCCGCATCGACGGCCGCGACACCAAGACCGTGCGCTCGATCGTGTCGGAAGTCGGCATCCTGCCGCGCGCCCACGGTTCGGCCCTGTTCACCCGCGGCGAGACCCAGGCGCTGGTCGTGACCACGCTCGGCACCAGCCAGGACGAGCAGATCATCGACGCGCTCGAAGGCGAGTACCGCGAGCACTTCATGCTGCACTACAACTTCCCCCCGTACTCGGTGGGTGAAGCCGGCCGCATGGGCAGCCCGGGCCGCCGCGAGATCGGCCACGGCAAGCTGGCATGGCGCGCCATCCATCCGCTGCTGCCGAAGAAGGAGGACTTCCCCTACACCCTGCGCGTGGTGTCGGAAGTCACCGAGTCCAACGGCTCCTCCTCGATGGCCACCGTCTGCGGCACCTCGCTGTCGCTGATGGACGCCGGTGCGCCGCTGGCCCGTCCGGTCGCCGGCATCGCCATGGGCCTGATCAAGGAAGACCACGGCTTCGCCGTCCTGTCCGACATCCTGGGCGACGAGGATCACCTCGGCGACATGGACTTCAAGGTGGCCGGGACGGAAGTCGGTGTCACCGCGCTGCAGATGGACATCAAGATCACCTCGATCACCGAGGAGATCATGAAGATCGCGCTGGGCCAGGCCAAGGACGGCCGCCTGCACATCCTGGGCGAGATGTCGAAGGCGCTGACCGGCGCCCGTGAAGGCGTCAACGAGAACGCCCCGCGCATCACCGTGATCAACATCCCCAAGGAGAAGATCCGCGACGTGATCGGCTCCGGCGGCAAGGTGATCCGCGAGATCGTCGAGCAGACCGGCGCCAAGATCGACATCGACGACGACGGCACCGTCAAGGTGTCGGCGGTCGACCAGAAGAAGTCGGACGCCGCCATCGAGTGGATCAAGGGCATCGTCGCCGAGCCGGAGATGAACGTCGTCTACACCGGCAAGGTGGTGAAGGTCGTCGATTTCGGCGCCTTCGTGAACTTCCTGGGCTCGCGCGACGGCCTCGTCCACATCTCCGAACTGGCGCAGCAGCGCGTCGGCAAGGTGTCGGACGTCGTCTCGCAGGGTGACTCGGTGAAGGTCAAGGTCATCGGCTTCGACGACCGCGGCAAGGTCAAGCTGTCGATGAAGCAGGTCGACCAGGCGACCGGCGAGGACCTGACCAAGAAGGCGGAGTGATCCGTCCCACCCGGCTCGGGTAGCGGAAAGGCCCCGGTTCGCAGGAACCGGGGCTTTTTCTTTGCCGCCCGT
Organism: Azospirillum thiophilum; assembly: GCF_001305595.1. Taxonomy (NCBI): domain Bacteria; kingdom Pseudomonadati; phylum Pseudomonadota; class Alphaproteobacteria; order Rhodospirillales; family Azospirillaceae; genus Azospirillum; species Azospirillum thiophilum. The sequence continues at coordinate 1,032,795 of NZ_CP012401.1, read as the reverse complement.
GAAAGCGTCAGCGCCCGCCGGACACGTCGAGGATCGCCCCGGTCGTGTAGGACGCCGCGTCGCTCAACAGCCAGACGATGGCCTCGGCCACCTCCTCCGTCCGGCCGGCCCGGCCGAGCGGGGCATTGACGCCCAGGCGCTGGGCGCGGCCGGGCTGCCCGCCGCTGGCATGGATGTCGGTGTCGATCAGGCCGGGACGGACCGCGTTGACCCGGACGCCCTGCGGTCCCAATTCCTTCGACAGCCCGACCGCCAGCGTGTCGAGCGCCGCCTTCGAGCCGGCATAATCGACATACTCGAAGGGTGAACCGAGCCGGGCCGCGGCCGAGGACACCAGGACGATCGATCCGGCCCCACGCAGTGCCAGCCGGCGCGCACTCTCCCGCGCACACAGATAGGCACCGAAGACGTTCACCTCGAAGACGCGGCGCATGCGCTCGGCCTCCATCTCGGCCAGGGTACGGGAGGGTGCGACGATGCCGGCATTGACCACCACGCCGTCGAGCGGCCCGAGCTGCTCTTCCGCCGCCTGGAACATGCCGATGACGTCGGCTTCGACCGCCACGTCGCCGCGCAGCGTCACCGCCCGCCCGCCGGCCGCCTGCACCGCATCGGCCGTTTCACGGGCGGCGGCTTCGTTGCCGACGTAATTGATGCCGACCGACCAGCCGCGGGCGCCGGCCAGCAGCGCGGCGGACCGCCCGATGCCACGCCCGCCGCCGGTGATAAGGATCGTCTTCATGAGGTCCTCCCTTGGTTGAGCCGCAAACTTCACGACACTATGCTCGGCCGGCTGGGACAAACAACGCAAGCCGGCCGTCGCCTCCACTCCCTTCCCTCAATCCCGTTGGTCCCTCCATGTCTCGTGCAGAACGGCTTCTCGACCTGATGCAGGTGCTGCGGCGGCATCGCCAACCGGTCAGCGGCAAGTCGCTTGCAGGCGAGTTGGGGATCAGTCTGCGGACGCTCTACCGCGACATCGCCACGCTGCAGGCGCAGGGCGCGATGATCGACGGCGAGCCGGGTGTCGGCTATCTGCTGCGCGCCGGCTTCCTGCTGCCGCCGCTGATGTTCACCGAGGAGGAGGTGGAGGCGCTGGTGCTGGGTTCGCGCTGGGTGGTGGACCGGGGCGACAGCCGGCTCGGCGGGGCGGCGCGCAACGCGCTCGCCAAGATCGCCGCGGTGCTGCCGCCGGACAAGCGGGAGGGGTTGGACAGCTCGGCCCTGCTGGTGGGGCCGGGCGAGCCGATCCCGGCCGGGGATGCCGAACTGGCGAGCATCCGAAGCGCCATCCGCGCCGAACGCAAGCTGGAAATCGCCTACCGCGACCGCGACGGCTCGGAAAGCCGGCGGATCGTCTGGCCCTTCGCTCTGGGATTCTTCGACCGTGCCCGCGTGATGGTGGCGTGGTGCGAACTGCGCCAGTCATTCCGCCATTTCCGCACCGACCGCATCCTGGCGCTGACCCCGAGCGAAACCCGCTATCCCCGGCGGCGGCAGGCCATGCTGAAGGAATGGCGGGAGGCGGAGGGCATTCCGCAACGGTGACGGCGGCTGCCACCATGCTGACGGAAACTGTCAGCATGAGAGCCTAACCTCGGGCTTGCCGGTGAGGGCGGCACGCCAAGCGAAACGCCCCACCCTACCCCATCGGAGCCAGTCGCCATGACCGCCATACCGACCGCCGCACTCGCCCTCGATTTCGTCCTGCTCTACGTCGACAGCCCCACCGCCAGCGCCGCGTTCTACAGCGATCTGCTCGGCAAGCCCCCGGTGGAGGCGTCCCCGACCTTTGCCATGTTCAAGGCCGGCGAGGGGCTGATGCTCGGGCTGTGGTCGCGCCATACGGTGGAACCGGCAGCGACCGCACCCGGCGGCGGCGAGATCGCCTTCACCGTCGCCGATGCGGCAACGGTGCGCGGCCTCCACGCCGATTGGAGCGCCCGCGGCCTGACGATCCTGCAGCGGCCGACGACGATGGATTTCGGTCATACCTTCGTTGCACGCGACCCGGACGGCCATCGCCTGCGCGTTTTCGCCCCCATCCGCGATGAAGGGGTGCAACCGTGAGCGGCGCCGGCAGAGCGACGGCCGCCTGGATCGCGGTGGCCAGCGCCGAGCATGTGCGGCGCGGCCGGGCGGGCGGCTTCATGCAGGTCTGCCACGGCAAGGCCGCACCGCTGCGGCGGGTTCGGCCGGGCGACCGGGTCGTCTACTACTCCCCCACCGACCGCTTCGGCGGGTCGGACCGGCTGCAGGCCTTCACCGCCATCGGCAGCGCTCTTCCGGGCGAGCCCTATGCCTTCGACATGGGCGGCGGCGTCATCCCCTTCCGGCGGGACGTCGCCTGGTGGCCGGCCGACGAGGTGCCGATCCGGCCGCTGCTCGACCGGCTGGACCTGACGGCCGGACTGCGCAACTGGGGCCATCCCTTCCGCTTCGGCCTCGTCCAGGTCAGCGCGGGCGACTTCGAGCGGATCGCCCGGGAGATGAAGGCGGCGGCGATGGAATGAGTGGAAAAAAAGTGATACCGGCGATGGGATGAAAACGCCCGCCGCCGGCGTCAACAGCACGGGAACGGCGAGCGCTCCCGGTGGTCCCGGTCGTCTCATACCTTGGTGTCAGAGTCTGAACGAACGGCCGCGCTTCCTGACCGAGATCAAGGCGAAACCCCTCGCAGTCCGCCATACATGCGCTTATATCGTCCGCAAGCCTGACCAAGGTCGTCCGTAGCCAAGGTCATCCGTACCGGGGCCATCGTCCTATGCACCGTTTCGCCAACCCCGCCCGCTTCCTGCGCCTGTCAGCCGTGCTGCTGCCGTGGTGCGCCGGAGCGACCGTGATCCTGACGATCCTCGGGCTGTGGTTCAGCCTGTTCGGCTCGCCGCCGGACTATCAGCAGGGCGAGACGGTGCGGATCATGTACATCCATGTGCCCGCCGCCTGGATGAGCCTGTTCGTCTACACCAACATGGCCATTGCCGCCGCGGTGGGGCTGGTGTGGAAACACCCGCTGGCCGACCTGTTCGCCAAGGCCGCCGCCCCCATCGGCGCCGGCTTCACCTTCGTATGCCTGGTGACCGGGTCGCTGTGGGGGGCGCCGATGTGGGGAACCTGGTGGGTGTGGGACGCGCGGCTGACCAGCGTGCTGATCCTGTTCTTCCTCTATCTCGGCTACATGGCACTGGTGAACGCCTTCGACGATCCGCAGCGCGGCTTGAAGGCCGGCAACGTCCTGCTGCTGGTCGGCATCATTAACGTGCCGATCATCAAGTTCTCGGTCGACTGGTGGAACACGCTGCACCAGCCGGCCAGCGTGGTGCGGATGGGCGGCCCCAGCATCGATCCCAGCATGCTGGCACCGTTGCTGGTGATGGCCGGCGCCTTCACCGCCTATTTCCTGGCGGTCGTCCTGCTGCGGGTGCGGACCGAGATCGCCCAGCGCAAAATCCAGACGCTGCGTCTGGCGGTTGCCGGCGGCGGAATGGCCGGCGATGGAGCGGCGGCGGACGGGATGCGGGGGTAAGGACGATGAACGAGTTTCTCCATATGGGCGGCTACGCCGCCTATGTCTGGCCGGCCTACGGCATCGCGGCGCTGGTCCTGCTGGGCCTGCTGGTCGCGACCTGGAAGGGGCTGCGCAACGCCGAGGCGACGCTGAAGGCACTGGAAAATTCCCGCCCGACCCGGCGCCGCCCCCGCAACGCCGGCCGCAAGCCGGCCGACCAAAGCGCCGGAACGCCGGCGGAAGCGAGCGAAGGATGACCCGCAAGAAACGCCGCCTCTACATGCTGGGCCTCGCCCTTCTGGGGTTGGGCACGGCGACCGCCCTGGCGCTGACCGCCTTCCAGGACAACATCGTCTTCTTCTACAGCCCCAGCCAACTGCAGACGCAGCAGATCGGCGACCGCAACTTCCGCCTGGGCGGGCTGGTCGAGGAAGGCAGCGTGCAGAAACAGCCGGACGGCGTCACCACCGCCTTCCGCGTCACCGACACCGCCCACACGATCGATGTCCGCTATCGCGGCCAGCTGCCCGACCTGTTCCGCGAAGGACAAGGCGTGGTGGCCGAGGGCCGGATGACCGGCGGCGTCTTCGTCGCCCGCGAGGTGCTGGCCAAGCATGACGAGAACTACATGCCGCCCGAGGTGTCCGAGGCGCTGAAGCAGGCCGGCGTCTACAAGAACCCTGCCGAATCCGCGACCAAGACCGCGAAGAAGGAGTAGCGGGACCGTGATCCCCGAACTCGGCCATTATGCGCTGGTGCTGGCGCTGTTCGTGGCGCTGGTGCAGTCCGTGCCGCCGCTGGTCGGCGCCGCCACCCGCAATGCCGCGTGGATGAACGTCGCGGTGCCAGCAGCGCTCGCCCAGATGCTGCTGGTGCTGCTCGCCTACGCCGCGCTGACCTGGGCGCATGTGGTGTCCGATTTCAGCGTGCTGAACGTGGTGCAGAACAGCCACTCGGCCAAGCCAATGCTCTACAAGGTGTCGGGCGTCTGGGGCAACCACGAGGGCTCGATGATGCTGTGGATCGTCATGCTGACGGTCTTCGGCGCCGCCGTGGCCCTGTTCGGCCGCAACCTGCCGCCGACCTTGAAGGCGCGCGTGCTGGCGGTCCAAGGGCTCATCGGGGTCGGCTTCCTGCTGTTCATCCTGGCCACGTCCAACCCCTTCATCCGCGTGGTGCCGGCACCGCTGGACGGCAACGACCTGAACCCGCTGCTGCAGGATCCGGGACTGGCCTTCCACCCGCCCTTCCTCTATGCGGGCTATGTCGGCTTCTCCATGGCCTTCTCCTTCGCCGTCGCGGCGTTGATCGAGGGACGGGTCGATCCCGCCTGGGCGCGCTGGGTGCGGCCCTGGACGCTGGCCGCCTGGTCGACCCTGACCATGGGCATCGCCATGGGCTCCTGGTGGGCCTATTACGAGCTGGGCTGGGGCGGCTGGTGGTACTGGGACCCGGTGGAAAACGCGTCCTTCATGCCCTGGCTGGCCGGCACCGCGCTGCTGCACTCCGCCATTGTGGTGGAGAAGCGCGACGCACTGAAGAGCTGGACCATCCTGCTGTCGATCGTCACCTTCTCGCTGTCGCTGATGGGCACCTTCCTGGTGCGCTCCGGCATCCTGACCTCGGTCCATGCCTTCGCGGTCGATCCCAAGCGCGGCGTCTTCATCCTCGTGCTGCTGGCCATCGCCACCGGCGGCTCGCTGCTGCTCTACAGCCTGCGGGCGCCGTCGCTGAAGGCCGGCGGCCTGTTCGCGCCGATCAGCCGCGAGGGTGCGCTGGTGCTGAACAACCTGCTGCTGTCGACAGCGACGGCGACGGTGTTCATCGGCACGCTCTATCCGCTGTTCCTCGACATTCTCAACCTGGGCAAGGTGTCGGTCGGCGCCCCCTTCTTCAACGCCACCTTCGTACCGGTCGCCATCCCGATGATCGTCGCCATGGTCGTCGGTCCCTTCCTGTCCTGGAAGCGGGCGGATCTGGCGGCGGCGCTGAGCCGGCTGTGGATCGCCGGCGTCGCCGTCGTGATCGCCGTGGCCGTCACCGCCTATGTCAAGGCGGGTGGCGGACCGCTGCTGGCGCTGGTCGGCGTCGCGCTCGCCGCCTGGGCCTTCGTCGGCTCGCTGGTCGAGTTCGCCGAGCGCATCGGCCTGTTCCGCACCTCGTTCCGGAACAGCTGGAACCGTGCGGTGCATCTGCCGCGCAGTGCCTGGGGCATGACCATCGCCCATGCCTGCATGGGCCTGTCGATCCTTGGCATGACCGGGACATCGGCCTGGCAGACCGAGTCCATCAGCGCGATGAAGCCGGGTGACCGTGCCGCCGTCGCCGGCTACGAGTTCCATTTCGACAGCGTCGGGCTGGTCGACGGTCCGAACTTCAAGGCAGAGCGCGGTGTCTTCACCGTCACCGAAAACGGCCGGTTCGTCGCGACGCTGACGCCGGAGCGCAGGAGTTACAGCACCACCCGGATGACGACGACGGAATCCTCCATCCACACCACGGTCTTCTCGGACCTCTATGTGGCGCTGGGCGATCCGACGCAGAACGGCACCGCCTGGATCGTCCGCATCTACCACCACCCGCTGGTGCCGTGGATCTGGATCGGCGGCGTCGGGATGATGCTGGGCGGGCTGGTCAGCCTGACCGACCGCCGCCTCCGCATCGGCGCACCGGAACGCCGCCGGGCTGGCGGCAAGACCGGCGGCAAGATTGGCCCGCTTCCGGCCGAATGAGGACCAAGACACCATGCGCCGCCTTCTGTACCTGCTGCCCTTCCTGCTGTTCATCGGGGTGGGCATCGCCTTCTATCTCGGGTTCCAGCGTGACCCGCGCGACATCCCGTCGGCCCTGATCGACAAGCCGGCACCGACCTTCGACCTGCCGCCGATACAGGGCCAGCCCGCCGCCACCGGCGGTTTGTCCTCGGCCAAGCTGACGGGCGAGGTGACGTTGGTGAACGTCTTCGCCTCCTGGTGCATCCCCTGCAAGGCGGAGCATCCCGTCATCACCCGCCTGTCGCGCGAGCAGGGAGTGATGGTCTTCGGCATCAACTACAAGGACAAGCCGGAGGACGCGCTGACCTGGCTGTCGCGCAACGGCAATCCCTATGCCGCCGTCGGCGCCGACCTGGATGGCCGGGTGTCAATCGACTGGGGCGTCTACGGCGTGCCGGAAAGCTACCTGATCGACCGCCAGGGCCGGATCCGCTTCAAGCATGTCGGCCCGCTGACCCCGCAGGTGGTGGAGGAGCAGATCCTCCCCATGGTCAAGCATCTGAGGCAGGGCTGATGAAGCGCATCCTTCACCCTGCCCTCTTGGCTGCCGCCCTGCTGGCCCTGCCGGTCTCCCTCCCCGCGCGGGCCGTCCAGCCCGACGAGGTGCTGCCCGATCCGGCGCTGGAGTCCCGTGCCCGCGCCATCAGCCAGGAGCTGCGCTGCCTGGTCTGCCAGAACCAGTCGATCGACGACAGCAACGCGCCGCTTGCCCGCGACCTGCGGGTGCTGGTGCGCGACAGGCTGAAGGCCGGCGACAGCGACACCAGGGTGATGGAGTACGTCACCGACCGCTATGGCGACTATGTGCTGCTGCGCCCGCCCTTCAAGGCGACCACACTGGTGCTGTGGGCCGGACCCTTTGCCGTGCTGCTGTTCGGCGCCATCGGCACCTTCCTGTTCCTGCGCGGACGGCGTGGTGTCGCCGCCGGCACCGACACCGCTCCCTTGAGCGCGGATGAGCGGCGGCGGCTGGACGCCCTGCTGCGGAAAGACGACTGATGCTGTTCTGGATTTTCGCCGCCGTCCTGACCGCGGCCGTGCTGCTGCTGATCGTGCCGCCGCTGCTGCGTTCGGCCGGATCCGCCCCGGACCGTGAGGACTTCGACCGCGAGGTCTATCGCGACCAGCTCGACGAGCTGGAGCGCGACCGTGCCCGCGGCCTGATCAACGAGGCCCAGGCCGAAGCTGCCAAGGCGGAGATCGGGCGCCGGATGCTGGCGACCGTGGAGAAAGGCGACGCGGAGACCGCCGCACCGACGACGACGCGCAGCGCGCGGGTGCTTGCCATGCTGCTGGCGCTGGTGCTGCCGGTCGGCGCACTCGCGGTCTATGGGACGTATGGCAGCCCGGATCTGCCGGCGCAGCCGCTTGCGTCCCGCAACCTGGAACAGGAGCGCGGCGGCCCGCCAAAGACCGTGCTGGCGGCGATGGACAAGCTGAAGGCCCAGCTGGCCGAGAATCCCGGCGACCTGCAAGGCTGGCTGATCCTGGGGCAGGCCTATGCCAAGATGGGGCGCAACGCCGACGCAGCCGACGCGCTGCGCCATGCGGTCGCCCTGAACAAGGACGATGTCGAGCTGCAGGGGCTGTTCGGCGAGACCCTGGTCTCCGCCAACGACGGCATGGTGCCGGAAGAGGCTGCCCTGGCTTTCGACGCCGTGCTGGCGAAGGAGCCCAAGGACCCGCGCGCCCGCTTCTTCGCCGCCCTCGCCCGCTTCCAGGCCGGCGACCAGAAGGGCGCGCTGGAGCGCTGGAGCACATTGCTGGCGGAGTCCCCAGCCGATGCACCGTGGGTTCCGGTGCTGCGCGACCAGATCCGCGAGGCCGCGGTGGCGCTGAATCTCGATCCCGCCACGGTGACGCCGCAGCCGCTGCCGGCGGCATCGAAGGATGCCGGGCCAGTGGCGGGGCAGGCTGGCCAGGGGCAGAACGGCCAAGGCCAGGACGAGATGATCCGCGGCATGGTTTCCAGCCTCGCCGCAAAGCTGGACGCCAACCCTTCGGACGTCGATGGCTGGCTGAAGCTGGCCCGCTCCTACGGCGTGCTCGGCGAGCCGGCCCAGGCGCTGGACGCTGCCCGCAAGGCGCGGGAACGGGCGCCGGAGCGGGCCGACGTGCAGGTCGCCTATGCCAATGCGGTGTTGCAGACCCAGCCGCGTAACGAGACGCCCAAACCCCTGCCGGAGGAGGCCACCGGGGCGCTGCGACAGGCGCTGAAAGCGGAGCCGGAGAACAAGGACGCCTTGTGGTTGCTCGGCCTCGACGCGATGATGTCGGGCCGCAAGGACGAGGCCGCCACCCATTGGGGCAAGCTGATCGCCCAGTTCAAACCGAGCGACCCGGAATACACCCTGTTGAAGGGACGTCTGGATGCGTTGAAGGCGGGCGGCTGACCCGCGAAAGCCGGCAAGGAGAGGCCCCGTTGCCCCACAGGATCGACAGAGACACCCGCCTGTGCATCTCGCTCTCGGGCCGTCCGAGCAACATCGGCACACGGTTTCACAATCACCTCTACGAGGCCCTCGCTCTCAACTACGTCTACAAGGCGTTCACCACCGACGATCTCCCCGGCGCGATCGCCGGCATCCGGGCGCTGGGCATCCGTGGCTGCGGCGTGTCGATGCCCTTCAAGGAAGCCTGCATCCCCTTCCTCGACGATCTCGATCCGTCGGCTGCCGGCTTGCAGTCGGTCAACACCATCGTCAACGACACCGCAGCCGATGGCCGTAGCCTGCTGCGCGGCTACAACACCGACTATCTCGCGGTGCGCACATTGCTGGACCGCCACGACGTTTCGCCCGGCCTTCCCTTCGCGCTGCGCGGCAGCGGCGGCATGGCACGCGCCGTCCTGTGCGCGCTGCGCGATTCCGGCTTCACCAACGGCACGCTGATCGCCCGCAACGAGGCGACGGGGCGACGGCTGGCCGACGAGTACAGCCTGCCCTGGCAACCGGACACGACCGGACTCGCCGACGGGTCGTTGCTGGTCAATGTGACGCCGCTCGGCATGGCCGGGGGTCCGGACGTCGACACCCTCGCCTTCGAACCGGCGCTGATCGCGACCGCCGCCCAGGTGTTCGACGTGGTCGCCATGCCGGCCGAAACCCCGCTGATCCGCGCCGCGCGCGAGAGCGGCAAGCCGGTCATCACTGGTGCCGAAGTCATCGCCCTGCAGGCGCTCGAACAGTTCGTGCTCTACACCGGCATACGTCCGACCGACGAACAGGCCGCGGCGGCGGCGGCCTATTCGCGGGCCTGATCGGGCGACCTTTTCGCCCACGCCCTTTTTCTTCGCACCGCGGCAACACACATTGACAGGGGCACGCCAACCGGCTTTATCGGTTGGCCGCCCCGTTTCCAGTTTCCGCAGAAGGTTCCGCGCCGATGACCCGCAGACGACTGCCCACGCCCGACGAGCGGCGCCTGTGGCGGATCGCCATGCGCGACGCCGAACCGATGCCCGGCCGCGGGATCGAAGCGGAGCCGGAACCGGTGGCGACCATGGCGGAGCTGGTGGAGGAGCCGGTGGCGACCAGCCTCGCCCCGCCGCCGAGCGCACGCCGCAATCCCTCCCAGCCGGGTCCGGTCCGGCCGGTGCATCCGCCGCTGACGCCGGGGTCGACGGCCAACATCGACCGCCGCACCGGCGACCGCTTCCGCCGCGGCGAGCTGTCCATCGACGGACGCATCGACCTGCACGGCATGACCCAGGCGCAGGCGCACCACGCGCTCGCCGGCTTCGTCCACCGTGCCTGGAACGAGGGGCGCCGCTGCGTGCTCGTCATCACCGGCAAGGGCAGCTTCGGCAGCCTGGGCGTGCTGCGTCAGGCGACGCCCCGCTGGCTGGCGGATCCGGCCCTGCGCTCGATGGTGCTGGCGATCCAGCCGGCCCAGCCCAAGGACGGCGGCGACGGCGCGCTCTATGTCTTGATCAAACGGCGGCGCGACCGTAAGGACTGAGCACCACTCAACCCAGGGACTTCCCATGACCCCGTTCGGCGAACGGGTCCGGTCGCTGCGCGACGCCAAGGGCGTGACGCTGAAGCAGATGGCGACGGACCTGTCCATCTCGTCCGCCTATCTGTCGGCCCTGGAACATGGCAAGCGCGGCCAGCCCTCGCCGCAGCTGGTGCGGCAGATCTGCGCCTATTTCGGCATCATCTGGGACGAGGCGGAAGATCTCGAACGGCTGGCGGATCTGTCCCACCCGCGGGTGACGGTCGACACCGGCGGGCTCAGCGCCAAGGCGACGGAGCTGGCCAACCGGCTGTCGGAACGGATCGCCGACCTGGAGGAGGCGCGCATCGAGGCGCTGCTGGCAATTCTGGACGCGGTGCCGCCGAGGAAAGGCGTGCGGCGCCGGTCGGGGGTGCGGCGGCGGTAGGTTTGTGGTGGGAGCGTCGGCTTACGATTGCCCCCTCCCCGACCCTCCCCCGCTTTGCGGGAGAGGGAGTTGAGCATCTGAACGGCAGAGTTCCCTCTCCCGCGGAACGCGGGGGAGGGTTAGGGAGGGGGCAAAAGCTCCCCGCCCTCAAGCCTTGCCGATCATCCGCCCCAGGTCGCGCCCGGCGAACAGATGGATGTGCAGGTGGGCCACTTCCTGGTGGGCCGCCTCGCCGCAGTTCGACAGGATGCGATAGCCGGGGCCGTCCGCGCCGACCATACGGGCGACGTCGCCGACCGCCCGGAACAGGCCGGCGATCTCGGCCTCGGACGCCCTGGCGGTGAAATCGTCCATGTCGACATAGGCGCCCTTCGGGATCACCAGGACATGGGTCGGCGTCTGCGGCTCGATGTCGTGGAAGGCAAGCGCGTGTTCGGTCTCATGCACCTTCCTGCACGGAATCTCACCGCGCAGGATGCGGGCGAACACATTGCCGTCGTCGTAGGTCTTGGCCATCGCATGCGTCCTCTTCTTTGGGCGAGATCCCGCTCAGGACTTGCGGGACTTCTTCTCGTCGATGCCGCTGATGCCCTCGCGCTGGGCGAGCCTGGTCCAGACCTCCGCCGGATCCAGCCCGAGGTCGGCCCACAGCACCAGCAGGTGATAGAGCAGGTCGGCGGATTCCGCCGCCAGCGCCGTCTTGTCGCCGCGCACCGCTTCCAGGATCGCCTCCACCGCCTCCTCGCCGACCTTCTGGGCGATCTTGGCGGTGCCGCGGCTGAAGAGCTTGGCGGTGTAGGAGGTTTCCGGATCGGCGCCCTTGCGCGCCTGGACGGTGACGAAAAGCCGGTCCAGCACCTCGGCGGACGGGAGGGCGGGCCCCTTCTCGGCGGACTTGTCTGCCGTCTTCTTCTCAGCCATGGGCCGTCTCCATCGTCTTCGCCGGCCGTACCGGGATGCCGGCGGCGCTCAGCGCCGCCTTGGCCTGGCCGATGGTATAGGTGCCGAAATGGAAGATCGAGGCGGCAAGCACCGCGGTCGCATGCCCCTCGCGGATGCCTTCCACCAGATGATCGAGCGTGCCGACGCCGCCGGATGCGATCACCGGGATGCGGATGCTGTCCGCCACCGTGCGCGTCAGTTCCAGGTCGAACCCGCTCTTGGTGCCGTCACGGTCCATCGAGGTCAGCAGGATCTCGCCCGCCCCCAGCGATTCCATCCGCCGGGCCCACTCCACCGCGTCGATGCCGGTGGCGTTGCGGCCGCCATGGGTGAAGACCTCCCACTTGCCGGGAGCCGTCTTCTTGGCGTCGATGGCGACGACGATGCACTGGGCGCCGAACTTCTCGGCCCCCTCGCGCACGAAGTCGGGACGATGGATCGCCGCGGTGTTGATCGACACCTTGTCGGCGCCGGCCAGCAGCAGCTTGCGGATGTCGTCCACCGTGCGCACGCCGCCGCCGACGGTCAGCGGCATGAAGACCTGTTCCGCCGTCCGCCGCACCACGTCGAAGATGGTGTCGCGGTTCTCGTGGCTGGCGGTGATGTCGAGGAAGGTCAGCTCGTCGGCGCCTTCGCGATCGTAGACGCGGGCCTGTTCGACCGGATCGCCGGCATCGACCAGGTCGACGAAGTTGACCCCCTTCACCACCCGGCCGTCCTTGACGTCCAGGCAGGGGATGACACGCATCTTCAGCATCAGTCGGCGTCCTCGACGGCGGGGGCGGAAAGCAGGTCCAGCGCCTCTTTCGGGTCGATCCGGCCATCATAGAGGGCACGGCCGCAGATGACGCCCTCGATCCCGGTGTCCTCCTCCGCCTTCAGCGCCTTCAGATCCTCGATGGAGGAAACGCCGCCCGACGCGATCACCGGCGTGGTCAGGTGGAAGGCGAGGTCGGAGGTCGACTCCACGTTGACGCCGCCCATGGCGCCGTCACGGTTGATGTCGGTGTAGATGATGGCGGCGACGCCGCAATCCTCGAACTTCAGCGCCAAGTCCAGCGCCTTGATGTCCGAGGTCTCGGCCCAGCCTGCCACCGCGACATAGCCTTCGCGTGCATCGATGCCGACGGCGATCCTGCCGGGGAACTCGCGGCAGGCCGCCTTCACCAACTCCGGATCGCGCAGGGCCACCGTGCCGAGGATGACGCGGCTGATGCCCTTCTCCAACCACATGCCGATGGTGCCGAGGTCGCGGATGCCGCCGCCCAGTTGCACCGGGATGGTCACCGACTTCAGGATGCTTTCCACCGCTGCGCCATTCACCGGCTTGCCTTCGAAGGCGCCGTTGAGATCGACCAGATGGAGCCATTCGAAACCCTGGCTCTGGAACAGGCGGGCCTGTTCGCCGGGATCGGTGTTGAAGACGGTGGCCTGGCTCATCTCGCCGCGCAGCAGGCGGACGCAGGCACCGTCCTTGAGGTCGATGGCGGGGTAGATGATCATCGCGGGCGTCTTCCTATGGCGTTGCTGGCGGTTATTGGGCTGGCAGCTGTTGGGCGGGCTGGAGGTCTTTGCAGAAGAAATGTCCGGCGAGCGGCTTGCCCTGCACCAGCGCATAGAAGGGATGGGTGCCCCAGCGCTTGAAGCCGAGCGATTCATAGAGCGCGATGGCCGCATCCTGCGTCACGCGGACGTCCAGGTTCAGCACCCGGAAGCCGACGGCGCGGGCCTCTTCCACCACGGCCATCGTCAGCCGGCGGGCAAGCCCGTGGCCGCGCGCCCAGGGGGCGATGAAACTGGTGGTCAGCTGGGCGGCGTGGGCCTGCGCCTCGTTGTTGCGCGGCGGCTTGACCAACTGGGCGGATCCCGCCACCACTCCGTCCAGGCGGGCGACGAACAGGATGCGTTCCGGCACCACCAGCACGCCCTTCCAATAGCGCTCCATCACGTCACGGGGCGGCGGCTCGACCCAGCCGAAGCCGCCGCCGGCGCGGATGGCATCGTCGGCCGCATCGCACAGGTCGTGCAGGTCGGCGGTCTTCAGCGCATCGATCTTGTCGACGGCGATCTCGGCCATCGGCTCAGACCTTCCAGCGCAGGAAATTGGCGATCAGGGCCAGACCGGTCGCCTGGCTCTTTTCGGGATGGAACTGGGTGCCGACCAGATTGTCGCGCCCGACCACCGCGGCGAAGGCTCCGCCGTAATCGGCCGATGCGATCAGCGTGTCCGGATCGGCGAGCCGGAACTGGTAGGAATGGACGAAATAGGCGTGGCAGCCCTCCGGCAGGCCGGCCAGCACCGGATGGGGATGGCGGATGTTCAGTTCGTTCCAGCCCATGTGCGGGATTTTCAGGGCCGGATCCGCCGGCTCCAGCTTCACCACCTCGCCCCGGATCCAGCCCAGCCCTTCGGTCACGCCATACTCGCGCCCGTGCTCCGCCATCAGCTGCATGCCGACGCAGATGCCGAGGAAGGGACGGCCGCGGCGGTGCACCACCTCCTCCAGCGCGTCGAGCATGCCGGGAACCTCCGACAGGCCGCGCTTGCAGTCGGCGAAGGCACCGACACCCGGCAGCACCACGCGGTCGGCCCGGCGGACCGCATCGGCATCCGAGGTGACCAGGACATTGTAGGAGGCTTCCGCTTCGCCGGCCGCGCGCTCGATCGCCTTGGCGGCGGAGCGCAGGTTGCCGGAGCCGTAATCGATCAGCGCGACCGTTTCCATGGACGTGACAAACCTTCCGATAGGACGGCGGAGGGGGTGGTTGGACCTGGGGTCCCCGCCGTCAGAGCGATCCGCCGAGCGTGCCCTTGGTGGAGGGCACCGCATCGCGCTTGCGCGGGTCGATCTCCACCCCGGCGCGCAGCGCGCGGGCAAGCGCCTTGTAGCAGCTTTCCACGATGTGGTGGTTGTTCTCGCCATAGAGATTCTCGACGTGCAGGGTCACGCCGGCGGCCATGGCGAAGGCCTGGAACCATTCGCGGAACAGCTCGGTGTCGAAATCGCCGATCTTGTCGCGGGTGAAGGCCACCTTCCAGATCAGGTAGGGCCGGTTGGAAAAGTCCAGCGCCACCCGGGTCAGCGTCTCGTCCATCGGGATGTAGGAATGGCCGTAGCGCTGGATGCCCTTGCGGTCGCCAAGCGCCTTCGCCACCGCCATGCCGATGGCGATCCCGCTATCCTCGGTCGTGTGGTGGTAATCGATGTGCAGGTCGCCGTCGGCCCGGACCGTCAGGTCCATCAGGCTGTGGCGCGACAGCTGCTCCAGCATGTGGTCGAGGAAGCCGATCCCCGTCTTGACGTCGTAGACGCCGGTGCCGTCCAGGTCCAGTGCAACCTGGATCCGGGTTTCGGTCGTGTTCCGCTCGATCGAGGCGCGGCGGCCGCCGTTGATGGGGGTCTGGTCCATGGCGGTTTTGTAGCAGGAAGCATCCGCACGCGCCAGCATCCGGCATGGCCGGACGGTATCTGTCCATTCCGACGATTGTCGTACCAAGGTGTGCGCTGTACAGTGATTCACATCCGATGCGTGCATATCCGCCGATGACGACCATCACACACCCATTCGCCGCAACTTTGTTCCTCATTCTCGCCTTGCTGCCTGCCGGCTGCGCAAGCGTGGCGCCGCAACAGTCGCAGAAAAGGGCACCGCCGGTCGCCGCCGGAACCACCGCCCCCTTCCGCTTCGGCGAACTGGCGATCGGATCGATGCGGCGGGGGATGCAGATCGGCCGCTATGTCTGGGACATCGACTGCGCCCCGCCTTACGACGACGTCTATTGGACCAGCGGCGTCAACATGAGGCGCGGCTCCACCGTCGAGCAGCGGTTCGGCGAGACGATGGCCGCTGCCGGCTTCGACGTGGTCGGCCGGCCGGGCGGCCCCGACAGCCCCGACGGCAACCGCAGCCGCGCCCGCTTCACCGTGCAGGGCGACCTGCTGAACGTGCAGCTTGAGTTGTGCCATCGCATGAACTGGCTGACCGGCGGCGACAGGGGCACGTCGGGCAGCGGCAGCGTGAAGGTCGAATGGACGGTCTACGACACCCGCGGCGACGGGCTGGTCCACCGCGCCGTCACCACCGGCGCCGCCACCCAGAACCAGGGCGTACCCCAGGGCGATACCTTGCTGATCGAGGAGGCCATCGCCGATGCGGTCGAAGCGCTCGCCGCCGACGCCGGCTTTCGCGCCCTGCTGTCGGGCGGAACCCCGCCCGCCGCTCATGCAATGGGGATGGCTCCGCCGTCTTCCGCGACCGCATCGGCCGGATCCGGCCCCGTTCCACTGACGCCAGCCGCCATGCCGCCTGCCCCGCCGCTCGCCGCATCGACGGCTTCCCCGTCCGGGATGCCAAGCCGGCTGCTGCTGCGGGCCGGATCCGGTCCCGGGACAGGCCCCGGATCTGGCCGGACCGCCGCGGCCCGGATCCCGGTCGGCCGCAACCATGGCCTGGTGATCGGCGAGACGGAGGTCGGGGGCGAGGTGCAGGCGGTGCTGCTGGCTCCCGTGCCCGGATCCGATCCCACCGTCGCCGTGCGGCCGGCGCGGGGAGTGGAGTTGACCGGCTGGGTGGTCGGACGCGACGCGGCCAGCGGCTTCGCGCTGGTCCGGGTGCCGGCACGGTTGAGCGCCTTGCCCTTGCGCACCGCCGCCCTCCGGGTCAGCGAGCCGGTACGGACGGTTCCGGGCGGACGGGGACGCGAGATCGCCGGGATCGTCGGAAGCCTGCGTGCCGACACAGGGGAAACCATGATGATCCAGGCGGATCTGGGCTCGGCCGCCCTGTTCGACGCGGTCACCGAGGTCTGCGACCCGCTGTTGGACGGCAGCGGCGCGCTCGTCGGCGTGGCTCCGTCGGCCGGACGGTCGGTGGCGACCCCGGCGGGGCTGGTCGATTTCCTGCCGATCGGCCCGCTGCTGAACCGACTGGGGGCGGACCCGGTCGGCGGGGTTTCGTCCGGCCATCGGTCCGACGGGGATGCCGCCGGCCGCGAAAAAGGCGGCCGCGACAAAGCCCGTGATCCCAAGCGGAACGGGCCGGGCCGCGGCACTCCCGCCGACCGATGGTGGAATGATGGGGAGCTTGACGAGGACCGGCCCGATGGCGACGTTCTTGACGAGGACAGTGCCCCTCCCACATAGACCGGATGCCCGACCGCTGTGATTCGATGGCCGGCGCCCGGCAGCGGCGCGCCGGTCCGGAACGGCGGGCGGCTTCCCCTTCATCCCCCAGCGTGGTTTCCGCATGACCTACCAAGCGTCCAATCCCCATGATCCCATCCAATGGCATGGCACCACCATCCTGTCCGTGCGCAAGAACGGTCAGGTGGTGATCGCGGGCGACGGGCAGGTTTCGGTCGGCCAGACCGTGATGAAGGCCAATGCGCGCAAGGTCCGCTGGCTGGCCGGCGGTACGGTGATGGCAGGCTTCGCCGGTGCCACCGCCGACGCGCTGACCCTGTTCGAGCGGCTGGAAGGCAAGCTGGAGCAGTATCCCGGCCAGTTGACCCGCGCCTGTGTCGAGATGGCCAAGGATTGGCGCACCGACCGCTATCTGCGCCGGCTGGAAGCGATGATGGCGGTCGCCGACAAGAGCGTTAGCCTGGTGCTGACCGGCAACGGCGACGTGCTGGAGCCGGAGGACGGGTTGATCGGCATCGGCTCCGGCGGGTCCTATGCCCTGTCGGCGGCCCGCGCGCTGATCGACATCGACGGCATGGATGCGGAGGCGGTGGCGCGCAAGGCGATGAGGATCGCCGCCGGCATCTGCGTCTACACCAACGAGAACGTCACCCTGGAAAGGCTGTGAGCGCCATGACGAGCCAGAACGCCGCCCAAACCGCCTCCGTCTCCGCCGAAACCGCCGCCTTCAGCCCGCGCGAGATCGTCTCCGAACTCGACCGTTACATCGTCGGCCAGAATGAGGCCAAGCGCGCGGTCGCCATCGCGCTGCGCAACCGCTGGCGTCGGCAGCAGCTGCCCGAAGCGCT
Source organism: Azospirillum thiophilum (assembly GCF_001305595.1). Lineage (NCBI taxonomy): Bacteria > Pseudomonadati > Pseudomonadota > Alphaproteobacteria > Rhodospirillales > Azospirillaceae > Azospirillum > Azospirillum thiophilum. The sequence continues at coordinate 1,015,195 of NZ_CP012401.1, read as the reverse complement.
GCGTGAGGAGGTCCTGCCGAAGAACATCCTGATGATCGGCCCGACCGGCGTCGGGAAGACCGAGATCGCCCGCCGTCTCGCCAAGCTGGCCCAGGCCCCGTTCCTGAAGGTCGAGGCGACCAAGTTCACCGAGGTCGGCTATGTCGGCCGCGACGTCGAGCAGATCGTCCGCGATCTGGTGGAGGCGGCCATCGGCCTGACCCGCGAGCGGCTGCGCAAGGAGGTCGCCGCCAAGGCGGAGCTGCGGGCGGAAGAGCGCGTGCTCGACGCGCTGTGCGGCGACAGCGCCAGTGCGGAGACGCGGGCCAAGTTCCGCAAGATGCTGCGCGAGGGCACGCTGAACGACAAGGAGATCGAGGTCCAGGTCGCCGACACCGGCGCCCCGGCCGGCATGCCGACCTTCGACATCCCCGGCATGCCCGGCGCCCAGATGGGCATGCTGAACCTGAACGACATGTTCGGGAAGATGATGGGCGGCCGCACCAAGACCCGCCGCATGACCGTGGCCGAAAGCCACGACGTGCTGATGGCGGAGGAGTCCGACAAGCTGCTGGATCAGGAAAAGGTGGTGTCGGAGGCGATCCGCGCCGTCGAGCAGAACGGCATCGTCTTCCTCGACGAGATCGACAAGATCTCCGCCCGGTCCGACGCGCGCGGCGCCGACGTCAGCCGCGAAGGCGTGCAGCGCGACCTGCTGCCGCTGATCGAGGGCACCACCGTGTCGACCAAGCACGGGCCGGTGAAGACCGACCATGTCCTGTTCATCGCGTCAGGCGCCTTCCATGTCGCCAAGCCGTCCGACCTGCTGCCCGAACTGCAGGGCCGGTTGCCCATCCGCGTCGAATTGAAGGCGCTGAGCCAGGACGATTTCCGGCGCATCCTGACCGAACCGGAAGCCAGCCTGATTCGCCAGTACAAGGCGCTGATGAAGACGGAGGAGGTCGATCTGGTCTTCACCGACGACAGCATCGACGAGCTGGCCCGGCTCGCCGCCGAGATCAACGGCTCGGTCGAGAACATCGGCGCGCGCCGCCTGCACACCGTGCTGGAACGCCTGCTGGAGGAGATCAGCTTCGCTGCCAGCGACCGCGCCGGCGAGACGATCACCATCGACGCCGCCCTGGTCCGCGAGCGGGTCGGCGGTCTGGCGAAGAACGCCGACCTGTCGAAGTTCATCCTGTAAACAGGTCCATCCTGGAGAGATGTGGACGGGGCGCCGCTCGGCGCCCCTGTTCGCGGCATCGGATGGAACGTTTGAAACGGGATGAAACAGAATCCCGGTGACCGTTCAAATGTTCCATCCGCCGGCGGGCCCGATCGGCCGCTTCACGTGAAACATCGCCCTACCCGCCCGCGGCAGCCACCTTCACCGATTTCGGCAACAGCAGCACATAGCTCCCGCGGCTCTTCATGACGCCTGCCGCCTGTTCCGCCTGCGGGCCGTGCCCCCAGAAGACATCGCCGCGCACCGGACCGCGGATTGCACCGCCGGTATCCTGGGCGACCAACAGGCGGCGCAGCCGCTGCCTGCCATCCAGCGGATCCTCGGCATCCAACCAGACCGGCACGCCATAGGGCATGAACTTGGAGTCCACCGCCAGGCTACGGCCCGGCGTCAGCGCAACGCCCTGGGCACCGTTCGGGCCGTCGCCGGTCAGCGGCTGGAAGAAGACATAGGACGGGTTGACGTTCATCACCGCCGCCGCCTGATCGGGATTGGCCAGCAGCCAGGCGCGGATGGTCTGCAACGAGACCTCCTCCCGCTTCAGCGCGCCGCGGTCAATCAGCTCCTTGCCGATGGCGACGTATTTGTGGCCGTTCTGGCCGGCGTAGCCGACCCGCATCTCGCTACCTCCGGCGAGCCGGACCCGGCCCGATCCCTGGATTTGCAGGAAGAAGGCGGCGATGGGGTCCTTGACCCAGAGCAGTTCCAGCCCCTTGCCGGCAAGGGCGCCACCGACGATGGCGGCGCGATCCTCATAGGGTTTCAGACGCCCGTCGACCACGCGGCCGGCGGTGCGTTCGCCCTTCCAGCGCTCGGCGAACTCGCCGAGATCGACCATCACCAGATCGGGCGGCCGGCGGTAGAGCGGCACCGGGTAGGCCGGATCCGGCCGGCGGCTGCCCTCCAGCTCGGCTTCGTAATAGCCGGTGAACAGGCCCTCGCGCGTGCCGTTGTTGCCGGCGGCATAGGGGCTGAAATGCGTCTCGAAGAAGCTGCGGGCGGCGGCATCGTCACCCGGCGGCAGATCCGCCAGCCGGGCGCAGGGACTCTGCCAATCGGCGATCCGGCCAGCCATCCCGCCCGGCCCGACCGTCCGGTCGGCCGGCAGGGTCTTGAAGCGGGCACAGGACCGGGCGAGCGCCGGCACCGCCTGGGCGACCGGGTCGGCGGTCCAGCCCGGCAGGTCGGCGAAGGACAGCGGCGCCAGCGTCAGCGCGTCGGGGGGCGGTTTGGGCTCTTCCCGCGGGGCGCAGGCCGAAAACAGCAACGCCACCGCCCCAAGCAGGACGGTGGCGCCGAAGCCGGTACGGGGACGGCGGAGAGACCGCATTACTGGACCTGCCGCACCTCGGCCAGCGACCAGTTCGGATCGCGCGAGCGGGTGTTGCGGGCGAAGGTCCAGACATCGACATTCTCGACCAGCGCCTTGGGATCGCCGTCGATGACGGCGCCGTCGCGGTCGCGCACCACATTGACCTGATCGGTGACCAGACGGACGGTGACCAGTGCGGTATGGCTGGCGTCCAGCTTCGCTTCGACCACCTCGGCCTCGCGGACGAACTCGATGCGGGCCTCGTGCTGCTCGCCGGCGGCCTGCCGATCGCGGATGACGCGGGCGAAGCCGTCATAGACGTCGTCGGCCAGCAGCGGACGCAGCGTCGCGGTGTCGCCGCGGGCGAAGGCATCGACGATCATCGCGAAGGCGGCCTTGGCACCTTCCAGGAAATGCTTCTCGTCGAAGCTCGGGTCGGCGGCGCGGATCTGGTCGATCGAGGCGGCCAGCGACAGCGGTTCGTCCGACGCCGGTGCGGCATCGGGTCGCGGCCGGTTGCGCTCGGGCAACGGCACGACATTGTCGGGCTTCGCCGGCGGGGCCGCGGTGAAGGGGTTGGAACGCTGCCGCTCCTCCCCCGTCCGGCGGCCGAGGACGCTGCGCAGCCGATAAACGAGGAAGGCCGCGATCATCGCGAAGATCACGATCTCGATGAACACGAACCCGTCTCCCATCATCTGTTCCTTCTCGAACGAAATATCATCAACGATGCGCAGCGGTGTGGCCCTGGCGGCCGGATCCGGACTGGATCTGCGCCGGATCCTGGCCTGATTCGGGGAGATCCGGCACCGTCGGCGCCACCCATCCCCGCCCCACCCCTGGACCTTGCGGCCGGACGGCATTACGTGTTGCCTGCCCATCCGTCATCCGGACCAAAACCGAGGCCGAAACCACCGATTTTTTGGAGCCGCCGGCCTTTCGACCGGACGACCTATCCAAACTTAGATAGGGGCAGCGAGCCCGAAGAGCAAGGACACCATGAATCCCCTGCTGTTGATCCTCCTTCTGCCGATCCTGGAGATCGTCGGATTCATCCAGGTCGGCGACTGGCTCGGCGCCGGCCCGACCATCGGGCTGCTGGCGCTGTCGGTGGTGGTCGGCGTGCTGCTGGTCCGCCATCAGGGGTTGGCGTCGCTGACCCGGGCGCAGGCCGCCGCGGCGCGGGGCGAGGCACCGATCGGCACGGTGCTGGACGGCTTCTGTGCCGTGCTGGCCGGCATCCTGCTGATCATTCCCGGATTCCTCACCGATCTGCTGGGACTTGCCTTGCTGATCCGCCCGTTGCGCCGCGGCATCGGCCGCTGGCTGCTGCGCCGGCTGGGTGCCGGACTACCGGTGTTCACCGCCGGGCAGACCGGGTTCGGCAGCGGTGGGTTCGGCGGCGCGGCGCCCGGTGGGTTCGGTGCCGACGATCCCCGCCACGCCACCCGCAACACCGCCCCCAACACTGCCGGCGATCCCTTCCGCCCGCCCCCCAGTGTGATCGACGGCGATTATCGCGACGTGACCACGGAGGACGGACGGCGCGATGCCGGCGCCCCGACGAATGCCCCTGCCGATGCCCGTCCCGATACCGACCGCGACGCGCCCCGGCTGACCGATTCCCAATGGGGGAAGCCCCGCCCGGATGAGCGGCGCTGACCATCCGCCCGCCCGGCGGTTTCCGTTGGCAGGACGACCGATCCGTGATAGCCAGCCCGTTGGGCGAAGGCACAACCGTCGCGAACCAAACCTTGCCACCTCACATCCGGGTCGGCCCGCCGCCCTGCCCTGTCCCGGGCCGGGAGCGTGGGCCGGCGATTAGGAGTCCGTTATGTCCGATCAGATGAGCAACGGCGCCGAGCAGCAACAGGCGTCCTCGCTGCCGATGCATGTCCTCGCGCAGTATGTGAAGGACCTCTCGTTCGAGAACCCCAACGCCCCGCAGAGCCTGCTGCCCAACCAGCCGCAGCCGCAGGTGAACATCGGCGTCGACGTCCAGGGCCAGAAGGTCGGCGACGACATCTACGAGCTGACCCTGAACCTGCGCTGCGAAGCCCGCCAGGGCGAGGCCGTGGCCTTCCTGGTCGAGCTGGCCTATGGCGCGCTGTTCCAGTTCCCCGGCCTGCCGGAAGAGCATCACCGCCCGGTCCTGATGATCGAAGGCGCCCGGATGATCTTCCCGTTCGCCCGCGCCATCGTCTCCAGCGCGACCCGCGAAGGCGGCTTCCCGCCGCTGATGATCAACCCCATCGACTTCGCCGAGCTGTATCACCGCCAGTCGGCCCAGCCGGCCCAGGGCGAGCAGCAGCCCCCGTTCTGATCCGGACGGGGATCGGAAAAAGAAAAAGGGCGGGTGGCCGACAGGCCCCCGCCCTTTTTCATGCACGAATTCCCTGCCCGGAAGGCCCGGATCCGGCAGGATCCAGGCTTGCCCCGGGCCGGATCCGGCCCTACTGGTTCATGCTTTCAAAGAACTCGTTGTTCGACTTGGTGTGCTTCAGCTTGTCGACCAGGAAGTCGACCGCATCGGTCACGCCCATCGGCATCAGGATACGGCGCAGGATCCACATTTTCGACATGGTGCCCTTGTCGACCAGCAGCTCTTCCTTGCGGGTGCCCGACTTGGAGATGTCGATGGCCGGGAAGGTGCGCTTGTCGGAGAGCTTGCGGTCCAGCACGATTTCCGAGTTGCCGGTGCCCTTGAACTCTTCGAAGATCACCTCGTCCATGCGGCTGCCGGTGTCGATCAGCGCGGTGGCGATGATGGTGAGCGAACCGCCCTCCTCCACGTTGCGCGCGGCGCCGAAGAAGCGCTTGGGCCGCTGCAGCGCGTTGGCGTCGACACCGCCGGTCAGCACCTTGCCTGAGCTCGGCACCACGGTGTTGTAGGCGCGGGCCAGACGGGTGATGCTGTCCAGCAGGATCACGACGTCGCGCTTGTGCTCGACCAGCCGCTTGGCCTTCTCGATCACCATCTCGGCGACCTGGACATGGCGGGTCGCGGGCTCGTCGAAGGTGGAGCTGATGACCTCGCCGCGGACCGAGCGGGCCATGTCCGTCACTTCTTCCGGACGCTCGTCGATGAGGAGGACGATCAGGTAGGCTTCGGGATGGTTGGTGGCGACCGAGTGGGCGATGTTCTGCAGCATCACCGTCTTGCCGGTGCGCGGCGGCGCCACGATCAGCCCGCGCTGCCCCTTGCCCAGCGGCGCCACCAGGTCGACGATGCGGCCGGTCAGGTTCTTCTTGGTCGGATCCTCGACCTCCATCCGGATGCGTTCTTCCGGATAGAGCGGCGTCAGGTTGTCGAAGTTGATGCGGTGACGGACCTTGTCGGGCGAGTCGAAGTTGATCGTGTTGACCTTCAGCAGGGCAAAGTAGCGTTCACCCTCCTTGGGCGAGCGGATCTGCCCTTCCACCGTGTCGCCGGTGCGCAGGCCGAAGCGGCGCACCTGGCTCGGGCTGACATAGATGTCGTCGGGACCCGGCAGGTAATTGGACTCCGGCGAGCGCAGGAAGCCGAACCCGTCCTGCAGCACCTCCAGCACGCCGTCGCCGAAGATCGGAATGTCGTTCTCGGCCAGCTGCTTGAGGATCGCGAACATCATGTCCTGCTTGCGCAGCGTGCTCGCGTTCTCGATCTGCAGCTCCTCCGCGAACGCCAGCAGTTCGGCGGGGCTTTTGCACTTCAGCTCTTGGAGATGCATCGGATTGCCTGTGAAATCGTCATGCGGGGGAGTGGCCTTGGGGATGGGGGGTGCCTGGAATCCTGGCCGACAGCGGTTGGGGGCGGCGGAGGCCGCAACGCGGTCGCGTCGGGTGGGCAGCGGGTGGCGCTTGGACGATCGTGTCCCGAGGCGTCCGGAAAATGGTCGCACGGAAGCGGATCGCCAGCCACCAGGCCCGGCTCAAGAACAGAGCGTCGGATCGGCAGATGTGGGCGTGGGAGGCCACGGGGCGAAAACCCTGTGGTCCTGACATCGTTATCGGATCGGTACGGTCAAGTCAAACGAAAGCGGAACCCGCAAAGCCCGCGGATTCCGCTTTTTCGAGGCGTGGAAGGGCCCGGTCAGAAGGGCTTCACGATCACGAAGATCACGATGCCGATCATCAGCAGCGTCGGCACCTCGTTGGCGATGCGGTAGAAGCGCTGCGGCCGGCTGTTGCGGTCCTCGGCGAAGTCGCGGCGCCAGCGGGCCATCATCATGTGGCTGGCGGTCAGCAGCAGCACGAACAGCAGCTTGGCATGCAGCCAGCCCTGCTTCAGCCATTCCGGCGTCAGCACGATCATGGCGATGCCGAACACGTACGCCGCGATCATCGCCGGGTTCATGATGGCGCGCAGCAGGCGACGCTCCATCACCTTGAAGCGTTCGGAGGCGTCGGATCCGGCAGGCGCATCGCAATGGTAGACGAACAGCCGCGGCAGGTAGAGCAGCCCCGCCATCCAGGCGATGATGCTGATGACGTGCAGCGCCTTGATCCATTCATACAGCACCAGGCATGTCCCCTCTTTCGTTTCGGTTCAGCGCCGCGCCTGCGGGCAGCCGGAGAAGCCGGACGGGCAGATCCGGTCGCCGTTATGGGCGCAGATCGCCGCCTTGCCCGCGACGGTCTGCCGCACCAGCCGGGCCAGCCCGTCGATGAAGCCGGGATGCACCCCGACCGTCGGTACACGGGTGAAATGGGGAACCCCTGCCTCCTTGGCGAGGTGGCGGTATTCGATCTCGATCTCCACCAGCGTCTCGGAATGCTCCGACACGAACGCCATCGGCACCACCAGGATCGGCACGCCCTCCTGTCCGGCCCGGCGGATCTCGGCGTCGGTGCTGGGGCCGATCCATTCCATCGGGCCGACACGGCTCTGGTAGCAGTTGATCCAATCGAGATGGTCGATGTCCAGCGCCGCGGCGATCGATTCCGCCGTCCGCTCGCACTGCCACTGATAGGGGTCGCCGGAAGCCACCACCTTTTTCGGCAGCCCGTGGGCGGAGAACAGGACGCGCGGGGTACCATGGGCCTTGGCGGCCTCGTACAGCGGGCGGATCAGATCCGCCGTCGCGTCGATGAAGCCGGCCTGGGTCGGGTAGCAGCAGAGCAGCCGGGTCGGCGCCGTCAATCCGACGGTCTGCGCCGCCTCGGCCCACGCCTTGGCGCTGGAGGCCGTCGTGGTGGTGGAGAATTGCGGGTAGAGCGGCAGCAGCACGACCAGATCCGGGTCGTAGGCCTTCACCCGGGCAGCCGTCTCTGCGCTCATCGGGTGCCAGTAGCGCATGGCGACGAAGACCTTGGCGTCGGTCCCGCCGGCCGCCGGATCTGGTGCCGGATCCGCTACCGGATCTGGCGCCGACGATGTCTCCAGGGCCGCCTCCAGGGCTGCCGCCTGCGCCTCCGTGTTCTCCAGCAGCGGCGACTTGCCGCCGATCTGGGCATAGATCGCCGCCGCCGGCTTTGCCCGCCGTCCGCTGATCAGGCTGGCGATCAGGAAACGGAACGGGTTCGGCAGCCGGATGATGGCCGGATCGTTGAACAGGTTGAACAGGAAGGGCCGCACCGCTTCGGGCGCGTCGGGGCCGCCGAGGTTGAACAGCACGACGGCGACACGCCGCGGCCGGTCGGCGGTGGCGGCAGCGGCGGAAGGCTGGGGGGAGAGCTGGGTCATGGTGCCCGCTAAACTGGAGCGTCACCGCCCCGCTGTCCAGCCCCCGCCGTCGCTTTTCAGCCGCAGGCCGACATTGTGGGCAAAGCCGTCAGCCGCGGTTCGGCCATTCCAGCAGCAGCCGGCTCAGCTCGGCCACATGGTCGGGTGGCGTCGACTGGATGACGCCATGGCCCAGGTTGAACACGAAGGGCCGGTCGGCCAACGCCTCCAGGATGCCGCTGGCCGCATTGGCCAGGGCCTTGCCACCGGTGGCCAGCATGATCGGATCGAGGTTGCCCTGCACCGGCAGCCGGGGTTGCAGCGTCCGGGCCGCCCAGAGCGGCGAGACGGTGGTGTCGAGGCCGACGGCGTCCACCCCGGCGTCGGCGACGTAATCCTCATAGGCATGGCCGGCACCGCGCGGGAAGCCGATGATCGGCGTCTCCGGATGCTTCGCCTTGACCAGTGCGACGATCCGCCGCGTCGGCTCGATCACCCAGCGCCGGAACTCTCCGATCGGCAGCACGCCGGCCCAGCTGTCGAACAGTTGCACAGTCTCTGCCCCCGCCTCGATCTGGCGGCAGAGATACTCGGCGGTCACCTCGACGATCAGGTCGATCAGCCGGGCGAAGCCCGCCGGGTCGCCATAGGCCCAGCGCTTGACATGCGCATACTCCTTGGACCCGGCCCCTTCGACCATGTAGCAGGCGATGGTCCAGGGAGCCCCTGCAAAGCCGATCAGCGTCGTTTGCTCCGGAATCGCGGTGGAGAGCCGGCGCACCGTCTCATAGACCGGCGCCAGCGTCTCATGGAAGCGGTCGCGCGACAGACGCTTGAGGTCCTCGACATTGCGGACCGGATCCAGCTTCGGCCCCTCCCCTTCCAGATAGGCCAAGGGCTGGCCCAGCGCATGCGGCACCACCAGGATGTCTGAGAACAGGATCGCCGCATCCATGCCATAGCGGCGCAGCGGCTGCAGGGTCACCTCGACCGCGAAGTCGGGATTGTAGCAGAGGTCGAGGAAGCTGCCCGCCTTGGCCCGCAGTTCCCGGTACTCCGGCAGATAGCGTCCGGCCTGACGCATCAGCCAGAAGGGCGGACGTGACCGCACCTCTCCCGCCAAAGCGGCGAGCATCGGCTTGCGGGTCGGATTCTGGACGGCGGAGCTGGAAGCGGTCAAGACGATGCGTTCCCCTGAATGCGATTTCGAATCCCGCGATTCCAACCCTGTTCGGGTCCGGAATCGGGACAGGGTTTTATCCCCTCTTCTTCACTATATTTTTTAATGGGAGAAAGGAAGAGGAGGTAGTGGATGGCTGTGGATAACGGTGATCCCCATGGCGATCGAATCTATCCACAGATCCGGGGGCTTGTGTCGGCATGTGCGCGGATCTGTGGACGATTCGGAGCACTACCCCCGGAAACGGCGGAAATGCTATAGCTGGGCCGACGGGAGTCCCGTGGATAACAAGGCGGACGGGGCCGGATCTTCCCAGCTTCCGAAGCGGTCGGCGAAGTTGTTCTCCGCTTGGCCGTACCGGGGAGGAGGAGTCCCCCAGCCGGGATGAAACGCAGGCGGATCCGGTTGTCCACAGATCTGGGCCGGGTTCTCCACAGAATGTTGGGGACGGATGAAAGAGTTCCACCTACATCTCGTGTCCGATGCGACGGGCGAGACCATCAACAGCGTGGCGCGCGCCTGCGTCATCCAGTTCGACGACGTGCGGCCGATCGAACATTTCTGGAATCTGGTGCGGACCGACCGCCAGCTCGACCTCGTGCTGGAGGGGATCCGGGACAACCACGGGCTGGTGATGTTCACCCTGGTGGACGAGACGCTGCGCCGCCGGTTGCAGGATTTCTGCCGTGAGATGCAGGTGCCCTGCATCCCCGTGCTCGATCCGCTGATCAACGCGCTCGCCGCCTTCCTCGGCGTCGAATCCCAGCGCCAGCCCGGCCGCCAGCATGTGCTGGACGCCGAATATTTCAGCCGCATCGATGCGGTCGATTTCGCCCTGTCGCATGACGACGGGCAGTCGAACTGGGACCTGCACGAGGCCGACGTGGTGCTGATCGGCGTGTCGCGCAGTTCGAAGACGCCGACCTGCATCTATCTGGCCAACCGCGGCATCAAGGCGGCCAACATCCCGCTGGTGCCCGGCAGCCCGTTGCCGGCGGAGGTCGATCTGCTGACCCGGCCGCTGATCGTTGGGCTGACCAAGGACCCCGACCGGCTGGTGCAGATCCGCCGCAACCGGCTGAAGCTGCTGAATCAGGGCGAGGGCTCCAGCTATGCCGATCCCGAGCTGGTGCGGTCGGAGGTGCAGGAGGCGCGCCGCCTGTTCAGCCGGCGCGGCTGGCCGGTGATCGACGTCTCCCGCCGGTCCATCGAGGAGACGGCGGCCGAGATCATGATGCTGCTGGCCCGCCGTCAGAGCGGCAGCTTCAGCCCGGAAGGAAAGAAGACGTGAGCGCGGTGCCGACGCTCGTCCTGGCGTCCGGCTCGCGCACGCGGGCGGCGATGCTGGAGCAGGCCGGGCTGACCGCCATCCTCGACAAGCCGCTGGTCGACGAGGAGGAGGTCAAGGAGGCCGGACGGGTGGAGGGGGTGTCGGCCGACATCGTCGCCGAAGCCTTGGCCGAGCTGAAGGCCCAGCGCATCACCCGCCGTCATCCCGGCGCGCTGGTGATCGGGGCCGACCAGATGCTGGAATGCGAGGGCCGTTGGTTCGACAAGCCGGCCGGCCGGGACGCGGCGCGCGACCAGCTGCTGGCCCTGCGCGGCCGGACCCACCGGCTGGTCAGCTGTGCGGTGGTGGTGCGCGACGGCGAGCGGATCTGGCACAAGACCGACAGCGCCCGGCTGACGATGCGCAATTTCTCCGAAGCCTTCCTCGACGCGTATCTCGAGCGTGCCGGCGAGGGTGTGCTGCATTCGGTCGGCGCCTATCAGCTCGAAGGGCTGGGGGCGCAGCTGTTCCACCGGGTCGAGGGCGACTTCTTCACCATCCTCGGGCTGCCGCTGCTGCCGCTGCTCGGATTCCTTCGCGTGCATGGAGTCGGCAAGGAATGACGGCATTCCATTCTATCAGTGGCAAGGCGAAGGTCGCCGGGGTGATGGGCTGGCCGATCGGTCATTCGCGTTCGCCCCGGCTGCATGGCTGGTGGCTGCGTCACTATGGCATCGACGGCGCCTATGCCCCGCTGGCGGTGGCGCCGGAGCGGGCCGAACAGGCGATCCGCGCCCTGCCCGCGCTTGGATTGCGCGGCTGCAACGTCACGGTGCCGTTGAAGGAGATCGCCTTCCGCACCGTCGACCGGCTGGACGACACCGCCCGGCGCATGGGCGCGGTCAACACCATCGTCGTCGCCGAAGACGGGGCGCTGGAAGGCGGCAACACGGACGGTTTCGGTTTCATCGAGAATCTGCGGGCCGAGCGGCCGGACTGGACGGCGGATCTGGGACCGGCGGTGGTGATCGGTGCCGGCGGCGCCGCCCGTGCGGTGGTCGTCGCCCTGCTCGATGCCGGCGCGCCGGAGGTCCGGCTGGTCAACCGCACCCGCGCCCGTGCGGAGGAGCTGGCGGCGGATCTGGCTGCTGCCGGCCTGGCGGGACCGGTGACGGTGGTGGAGTGGGTTTCACGTGAAACAGCGCTTGACGGGGCGGCGCTGCTGGTCAACACGACGACCCAGGGCATGGCCGGACAGCCGGCGCTCGATCTGCCCCTGCGCGCCCTGCCGGTTACGGCACTGGTCAACGACATCGTCTATGTGCCGCTGGAGACCCCGCTGCTGGCCGAGGCGAGGCTGCGCGGCAATCCGGTGGCCGGCGGCATCGGCATGCTGCTGCATCAGGCGCGTCCCGGCTTCAAGGCCTGGTTCGGCGTCGAGCCCGAGGTGACGGCGGATCTGGCCCGTTTCGTCCTGGCCCGCTCCTTGTCGGAAGGCTGAGGCGGGGCATGATCGTGCTGGGCCTGACCGGCTCCATCGGCATGGGCAAGAGCACCGCCGCCCGCATGCTGAAGGCGATGGGCGCACCGGTCTGCGATTCCGACGCGGTGGTGCATGGGTTGCTCGACCGCGGCGGCCGCGCCGTCCCGGCCATCGGCGCGGCCTTCCCCGGGGTGGTGATCGACGGCGCGGTGAGCCGGCCGGCATTGGGTGCCGCGGTGTTCCGCGACCCGGGGGCGCTCAAGAGGCTGGAGGCGATCCTGCACCCGATGGTGCAGGCGGCGCAGCGCGATTTCCTGGCACGAGCCGCGCGGCGTGGTGCCCGGATCGCGGTGCTCGACATTCCGCTGCTGTTCGAAACCCATGGGGAGCGACGGGTCGATGCGACGCTCGTCGTCTCCGCTCCCTTCTCCGTCCAGCGCGCCCGCGTGCTCGCCCGTCCGGGCATGACGGCGGAGAAGTTCGCCGGCATCCTGGCCCGTCAGATGCCCGATGTGGAAAAACGTCGGCGTGCCGACTATGTCGTGCCCACCGGCGGCGGTCGGCTGGTGACGCGGCGGGCGCTCCAAGGCATTGTGCGCGACGTGGCACGGCGTAAGGGGCGGCGCAAAGGGCGTCATTGGCCGCCGCGCGGCTATCAACCGGGGCAAGCGGGACAGGTCCATCATGCGTGAAATCGTTCTCGACACCGAAACCACAGGCTTCAAGCCGGAGGAAGGCGACCGGCTGGTCGAGATCGGCTGTATCGAGCTGGTCAACCACATCGCCACTGGCGAACGCTTCCACGTCTATATCAACCCCGAGCGCGACATGCCGCCCGATGCCTTCGCCGTCCATGGGCTGAGCGCGGAGTTCCTGTCTGACAAGCCGCTGTTCAACGACGTCGCCGCCGATTTCGTCGCTTTCATCGGCGACGCGCCGCTGGTGATCCACAATGCCGCCTTCGACATGAAGTTCCTGAACTGGGAACTGAAGATCGCGGGCTACCCGACGATGCCGAAGGAGCGTGCCGTCGACACGCTGCTGATGGCCCGCCAGAAGTTTCCCGGCTCGCCCGCCACGCTGGACGCGCTGTGCAAACGCTTCGGCGTCGACAATTCCAACCGCACCCTGCATGGCGCGCTGCTCGACGCCCAGCTGCTGGCGGAAGTCTATCTGGAGCTGTTGGGCGGGCGGCAGACCGGCCTCGCCTTTGCCGGCGGCCCGACGGCGAAGGGCGGATCCGGCGGCCCGCTCCGCATCGACCGCCCCTTCCGCGAGGCCCGCGTCTTCGCCATCAGCGAGGAGGAGGTGGCCGCCCATGCGGAGATGCTGAAGAGAATGAAGAATCCGCTCTGGACGGTGGAGTAGCCAGCGTCCATTGCCCCTCCTTAACCCCCCTCCCTAACCCTCCCCCGCTCTCGGCCGGCCGAAGGCCGATCCGATTGCGGGAGAGGGCCGGGATGGGGGCATTCGTTAGCTGGCGGTCCTACGGCACGAGCACCGTCGACCCGGTGGTCGCGCGCGATTCCAGCGCCCGATGCGCATCGGCCGTGTCCTTCAGCGCAAAGCGCTGGTTGACGGTGAAGGTCACCCCGCCATTCCTCACCGCGTCGAACAGGTCCGCTGCCGAGGTCATCAAATCCTCGCGCTTGGCGGTGTAGGTCGCCAGCGTCGGCCGGGTGACATAGAGCGAGCCCTTCGCCGCGAGCAGCCCCAGATCCAGCGGTGCCGGCGCACCCGACGCGGCGCCGAACAGCACCATCAGGCCGCGCGGACGCAGGCAGTCCAGCCCGTCGAGGAAGGTCGTCCGGCCGACGCCGTCATAGACCACCGGCACGCCCTGCCCGTCCGTCAGATCCTTCACCCGGGTCACGAAGTTCTCGCGGGTGTAGTCGATGGTGTGATGGCAGCCGTGGGCCTGGGCCAGCTCGGCCTTTTCCGCCGACCCGACGGTGCCGATGACGGTGGCGCCGAGATGCCGTGCCCAGGAGCACAGCAGCAGCCCCACCCCGCCGGCCGCGGCCTGGACCAGGATGGTGTCGCCCGGCTGGACCGCGTAGGTGCTGCGTAGCAGATACTGGGCGGTCAGCCCCTGCAGCAGCGTGGCCGCCGTCGCCTGCTCGTCCAGCCAGCTCGGCAGCGGTACCAGCCGGTCGGCGGCGATCAGCCGGCTTTCGGCATAGGCGCCGATCGCCATGGCGTAGCCGACGTGGTCGCCGATCTTCAGCGTGGTGATGTCCGGCCCCAGCGCCTCGACCACGCCGGTCCCGGCCATGCCGATCACCGCCGGCAGGTTCGGCAGCCTGTAGGCGCCCGACCGGTGGTAGGTGTCGATGTAGTTCAGCCCGACGGCGGTCTGGCGGATGCGCACCTGGCCGGAGCCGGGCTCGCCGACCTCGATTTCGTCCCAGCGCAGAACCTCCGGCCCGCCGTGCTCATGGATGCGGATCGCGTGAACCATGATGGTGTCGTTTCCTTCTTGCTTGGGTATCGGGTCAGAGCAGGGCGAACTGTTCGGCCGCCGCGGCGTTGCCCTGCCCGATCGCGGCATGCCGGCGTTCGAGCGCCAGCAGCCACGCCTTGGTGTCGAGCCCGCCATGGCCGGAATAGCCGCCGGGCGCCCCGCCGCTGGCCAGCACCCGATGACAGGGGATGACGATCGGGATCGGGTTGGCGCCGCAGGCCCCGCCGACCGCGCGTGGGGCGCTGCCCAGCATCTTCGCCATCCCGCCATAGGTCGCGGTGCCGCCATAGGGGATCGCCAGCATCGCGTCCCACACCTCGCGGCGGAACGGCGTGCCGGCCGGCTTCAGCGGCAGGTCGAAGCGGTGGAGCCGGCCGGCGAAATAAGCCGCCAGCTGCCGGGCCGTTTCGTCCAGGACCGGATCCGGGTCGTCATGGTCGAATCGGCCCCAGCCGACTTCGGTCAGAGCGGTTCCGTCGCCGGCCAGCATCAGGGGCCCGAGCGGGCTGTCGATGGTCAGGCGTGCCATGTTGTCCTCCCCGGATTTCAGCTC
The DNA here is from genome assembly GCF_001305595.1 of Azospirillum thiophilum. Taxonomy (NCBI): domain Bacteria; kingdom Pseudomonadati; phylum Pseudomonadota; class Alphaproteobacteria; order Rhodospirillales; family Azospirillaceae; genus Azospirillum; species Azospirillum thiophilum. The sequence goes on along the minus strand of NZ_CP012401.1, from coordinate 1,000,064 downwards.
TTCGACGTCAGCAGGGCGGCCAGATCCGCCGGCTCCGTCACCGGGGCCGAACATGTCATGCCGCGGCAGACATAGGCGGTGGCCTTCCCGTCGCGCATCCCCTTCCCCCGCGCCGGGTGGCTTGGCGGCAGATCGCCTTGCGGATCCGGCCCCGGCGCCAGCAGTGTCAGGATGCGGTTGGGCAGCGAGCGGTCCAGCACGGTGCGGCGCAGCGCCTCCGTCTCCGACGTCTTCGGCGGACCGACGATGACGATCTGCAACGGCGTCTGCATCAGCTCCACCGCGTTCAGGAAGGTCGGCAGCGGGAAGAAGTTGCGCGTCAGTTCGCCGGAGAAGGCGGCGGCGAGCGCCTCGGCCCGTTCCCGGTAGGCATCCTCGCCGGTGCGCTGGAACAGGATGGTCAGCACCGCCAGCATGGTGCCGTTGCCGCTGGGGGTGGCGTTGTCGTAGGCGCTCTTGGTGCGGACGATCAGCCCCTCGGCATCGTCGGCGGTGAAGAAATAGCCGCCATTGGCGCCGTCCCAGAAATGGGCGTCGAGCGTGGCGACCCAGAGCTTCGCCTGGTCGAGCGCTGCCGGATCCCCGGTCGCCTCGTGCAGGGCGAGCGCGGCGCGCGCCATCTGGGCGTAATCGTCGAGCATGCCGGAATGCTTGCCCTGGCCGTGCCGCCAGCTGTGGCAGAGCCGGCCCTGTACATCCATCCGGTCGCGGACGAAGGCGAAGGCGCGGCCGGCGGCCTCCTGCCATTCCGGTTCGTCCATCGCCAGGGCGGCATGGGTCAGGGCCGCGATCATCAGGCCGTTCCAGTCGGCCAGCACCTTGTCGTCCCAGCCCGGTCGCACCCGCTTGGCCCGCGCCCGCAGCAGGATGTCCCGTCCCCGGGCGAGCGTCGCCTCGGTGGCATCGTCGGCCAGCGTCAGGCCGCCCAGCCGGTTCAGGATGGTGGCGCCTTCCCAATTGCCTTGGGGCAGCACCTCGAACACCCGCTTGAACAGGGCCGACCCGTCCGCGCCCAGCACGGGGCCGAGCAGCCGGTCGACCTCCTCCTCGTTCCAGATATAGAAGAGGCCCTCCTCTCCCTCGCTGTCGGCATCCAGCGTCGCGGCGAAGCCGCCGCCGTCGGCGATCATCTCGCGCAGCAGCCAGCCGACCGTCTCGCGGATGCGGACCTCCAGCAGCGGATCGCGCGTCTCCTGCCAGACCAGGACCATCAGGTCGAGCAGCTCCGCGTTGTCGTAGAGCATCTTCTCGAAATGCGGCACCAGCCAGCGTTCATCGACCGAGTAGCGGGCGAAGCCGCCGCCGAGATGGTCGTAGATGCCGCCCTGCGCCATGTTCGCCAGCGTGTGGGTCACCGCCTCGCGGAAGGGGTCGCGGCCGGTGCGCTGCCATGCCCGCCACAGCAGCTCGAACAGCGGGACCTGCGGGAATTTCGGCGCGCTGCCGATGCCGCCATGGATCGGATCGACCTCGCGCAGCAGCCGTTGCGCCACCTGGTCCAGCACACCGGCGTCGACCGCACCCGCCGGGCGGTTCTCGCCGAGCCCGGCGAGCGCCGATTTCAGCGCATCGACATTCTTGGCGACCTTGTCCGGTTCCCCGGCATAGGTGCCGGCGATGCCGCGCAGCACGTCGGGGAAGCCGGCGCGGCCATAGCGCGGCGCCGGCGGGAAATAGGTGCCGCCCCAGAAGGGCTCGGCATCCGGGGTCAGGAACATGGTCAGCGGCCAGCCACCCTGCTGCCCGAGCAGCGCGAGCGCCGACTGGTAGATGGTGTCGAGGTCGGGCCGCTCCTCCCGGTCGACCTTGACGCTGACGAACAGCTCGTTCATCAGCGCGGCGATCTCCGGATTCTCGAAGCTCTCATGTGCCATCACGTGGCACCAGTGGCAGGCGGCATAGCCGATCGACAGCAGCATCGGCTTGTTCTCCGCCCTTGCGCGGGCGAAGGCCTCCGGTCCCCACGGCATCCAATGCACCGGGTTGTCCTTGTGCTGGAGCAGGTAGGGGCTGGTCTCCCGGCTCAGCAGGTTCGCGCCCAACGGAGTGGCCGGCATGGCAATGTCCGATCAGTTTGAGTGTCTGGCAATGGCGTGCGGTAAATCAATAGGTGGTGCCGGGGTGGCGTTGCGCCAGTGCATCCTATCTGTATAGTGGGGCATGGGCCGCGGCCGCGCTCAACCCCAAAATCGACAGGGCCCAAGCCGTGCCGGCATCCGGCCGGAAAACGGCCCAACAGTCGGCCCTGTATTCGATAAGGGGGGGGTCCCATGAAAATCACCATCGACATCGATTGCACACCCGAGGAAGCCCGGCATTTCCTGGGCCTGCCCGACGTGAAGCCGATGCAGGATGCCATGATGCAGGAGATCCAGGATCGGATGCGCGCCAACCTCCAGGCGATGGACCCGGAAACCATGGTGAAGACCTGGCTTCCCGCCGGCATCCAGGGCATGGAGCAGATGCAGAAGATGTTTTGGTCCCAGATGGCATCCGCCCTGGGCCAGGAAGGACGAAAGTGACCGAACCCGTATCGAACGCCCAGAAGCCGTATTTCGAAGCCCATGTCTTTTGCTGCACCAACCGCCGCCCCGACGGGCACCGGCGCGGATCCTGCGCTGCCCATGGTTCGGAGAAGCTGCGCGACTATATGAAGGCCCGCGCCCGTGAACTCGGCTTCGACGGCAAGGTGCGGATCAACTCCGCCGGATGCCTCGACCGCTGCGAACTGGGCCCGACCTTGGTGATCTATCCGGAAGGGGTCTGGTACACCTATCACAGCACCGCCGACATCGACGACATCCTGCAGACCCATCTGGTCGAAGGCAGGCGGGTCGAACGCCTGATGCTGACGCCGGAGCAGCGGGAGCTGCGGCCGGAACAGCGCGGCTGACCGGCTGTCGATGTTCGCTTCGATGCCAGCCATCATGCCCGCTTTCACTTCCGCGACCATCTTCGCGCTCGCCACCGCCCCCGGCCGCTCCGGTGTGGCGGTGGTCCGCATTTCAGGGCCGGAGGCCGGATCTGCGCTCGCCGCGCTGACCGGCCGGCCCCTGCCGCCGCCGCCGCGGCGGGCGGTGCTGTCCCAGCTGCGCAATCCCCGCAGCGGCGACGCGCTGGACGATGCCCTGGTGCTGCGCTTCACCGGCCCCGCCAGCTTCACCGGCGAGGATGTGGTGGAACTGCATCTGCATGGCGGCCGGGCGGTCGTCTCCGGAGTGATCGAGGCGCTGGGGGATCTGCCTGGCCTGCGGCTGGCCGAACCCGGCGAGTTCACCCGCCGCGCCTTCGAGAACGGCAAGCTCGACCTGACCGAGGCCGAGGCGGTCGCCGACCTGATCGATGCGGAAACCACGGCACAGCGCCGGCAGGCGTTGCGGCAGATGGAGGGTGCGCTCGGCCGGCTCTATGACGGCTGGCGCGAGCGACTGACCCGCGCGCTCGCCCATATCGAGGCCGACATCGATTTCGCCGACGAGGATCTGCCGGGCGGGGTCGCCGATGCGGTCCGTCCGGTGGTCGCCGCTTTGGCAAGCGAGATCACCGCCCATCTCGACGACGGCGGGCGCGGCGAGCGGCTGCGCGAGGGGCTGCACATCGCCATCGTCGGCGCGCCGAACGCCGGCAAGTCGAGCCTGCTGAATGCGCTCGCCCGCCGCGATGCCGCCATCGTCTCCGCCCGCGCCGGCACCACCCGCGACGTCATCGAGGTGCATCTCGACCTGGGCGGCTATCCGGTCGTGCTGGCCGACACCGCTGGACTGCGCGAGGCCGCGGCCGACGAGGTGGAGGAGGAAGGCATTCGCCGGGCCCGCGACCGGGCGGCGCGGGCCGACGTAAAGGTCGCGGTGTTCGACGCCACCACCCTGCCCGTCCTCGACGCCGCGACGCTGGCCCTGATCGACCGTGACACCGTGGTCGTGTTCAACAAGATCGACCTCGCCGTCGTGACCGACCCGCGGCCGGATCTGGCCCCGGTCATGGTGTCCGCCCACAGCGGCGCCGGGCTGAAGGAACTGGAAGAGCGGCTGACCGCCTTCAGTGCCGACCGGCTCGCCATCGGCAGCGCCCCGTCCCTCACCCGCGCCCGCCATCGTGCCGCTTTGGCCGAGTGCCGGGAATCGCTGATTCGAGCTCTCGAGGCGCCGCTGCCGGAACTGGCGGCGGAGGATGTCAGGCTCGCCAGCCGTGCGCTGGGCCGTATCACCGGGCGGGTCGATGTGGAGGATCTGCTGGACGTGATCTTCCGGGATTTCTGCATCGGCAAGTGAGACCGCTGTTTCACGTGAAACAGCGCAACCGCGGGCAACGGTGGCAAACGCATTCAACGCATGCAGTCACCTCGCCAGCTTCCCGGATGCAAGTCCTTGGATCCGGGTCTGCGTTCCGCTATGGTCCCGCACATGCGAAGCTATGACGTCATCGTTGTCGGCGGCGGTCACGCCGGCTGTGAGGCTGCCGCCGCGGCCGCGCGCATGGGTGCGCGCACGCTGCTGCTGACCCACAAGATCGAAACCATCGGCGAGATGTCCTGCAATCCCGCCATCGGCGGCTTGGCCAAGGGTCATCTGGTGCGGGAGATCGACGCGCTCGACGGCGTGATGGCCAAGGCCATCGACCGCGGCGGCATCCAGTTCCGCATCCTCAACCGAAGCAAGGGCCCTGCCGTGCGCGGTCCGCGCGCTCAGGCCGACCGCAAGCTCTATCGTCAGGCGATGCAGTCGCTGCTGGCCGGGCAGGAGAACCTGTCCATCGAGGCCGGCGGCGCCGAGGACCTGATCGTCGATGACGGCCATGGGATCGATGGGCACCGCATCACCGGTGTCGTCACCGGGTCCGGCGAATCCATCCGGGCCGGTGCGGTGGTGCTGACCACCGGCACCTTCCTGCGCGGCCTGATCCATATCGGCGAAGAACGCACCCCCGCCGGCCGGGTGGGAGAGGCGCCGTCCATCGGCCTGTCCGACACGCTGGCCCGGCTGGGCTTCCCGCTCGGCCGGCTGAAGACCGGCACGCCGCCGCGGCTCGACGGCCGCACCATCGATTGGGATGCGCTGGAAAAGCAGCCGGGCGACCTGCCGCCGCCGCCCTTCTCCTATATGACCACGCGGATCGACACGCCGCAGATCGACTGCGCCATCACCTGGACGACGCCTGAGGCCCATGCGCTGATCCGTGCCAACCTGCATCGCGCGCCGATGTATTCCGGCCAGATCACCGGCACCGGCCCGCGCTATTGCCCGTCGATCGAGGACAAGGTCGTCCGCTTCGCCGAGAAGGACCGGCACCAGATCTTCCTGGAGCCCGAGGGGCTGGACGATCCCACCGTCTATCCCAACGGCATCTCCACCTCCCTGCCCCGCGACGTGCAACTCGGCATTCTCGCCAGCATGCCGGGGCTGGAGAAGGTGGTGATGATCCGCTCCGGCTACGCCATCGAATACGACTATGTCGACCCGCGCGAGCTGAAGCCGACGCTGGAAACCCGCCGTGCGCCGCGCCTGTTCCTGGCCGGCCAGATCAACGGCACCACCGGTTACGAGGAGGCGGCGGCCCAGGGGCTGATGGCCGGCATCAATGCCGCGCTGGCGGCGGGCGGCAACCGCGACGGCTTCGTGCTCGACCGTGCCGACGCCTATATCGGCGTGCTGATCGATGACCTGATCGGGCGGGGCACCAACGAACCCTACCGGATGTTCACCTCGCGCGCCGAATACCGGCTGCTGCTGCGGGCCGACAATGCCGACCAGCGCTTGACCGCCAAGGGCATCGCCATCGGGTGCGTCGGGTCCGAACGCCGCGATGTCTTCGAGGTCAAGAGCGTGGCGCTGGCCGCCGGCCGGACGCTGGTCGCCTCGCTGCAGGCGACACCGGTCGAGCTGGCGCGCCAGGGCGTGGCGGTCAACCAGGACGGCGTGCGCCGCAGCGCAGCCGACCTGCTGCGCTACCCCGACATCGACCTCGCCGCCCTCGCCCACCTGTGGCCGGAGCTGGCCGGGATCGCGCCGGAGATCGCCGAGCAGCTGGAGATCGACGGCAAATATGCCGGCTATCTCGGCCGGCAGGAGGCCGACATCCGTGCCTTCCGCAAGGACGAGTCGCTCGCCCTGCCCGACGACCTCGATGTCGACGGCATCGGCAGCCTGTCGGCCGAAATCCGGCAGAAGCTGCGCCAGTCGTGCCCGGCGACGTTGGGGGCGGCTGCCCGCATTCCCGGCATGACCCCGGCGGCGCTCGTCGCCCTGCTGCGTCATGTGAAGCGTCGCGATAGCGTCTCTTCCGGAGTGGCTGCCGAATGAGCCGGTTCGACGCGGTCGCGTTCCAGGAAGCCACGGGTGTTTCACGTGAAACACTCGACCGCCTGATCGCCTACGAGGCGCTGCTGCGCAAGTGGCAGCCGAAGATCAACCTCGTCGGTCCCTCCACCCTGCCCGATGCCTGGAATCGCCATTTCCTCGACTCCGCCCAACTCTTTCCGCTGTTGCCCGACGGCGTGCGCGTGCTGGTCGATCTCGGCAGCGGCGCCGGCTTTCCCGGTCTGGTGCTCGCCATCCTCGGCGTGCCGCAGGTGCATCTGATCGAAAGCGATGTGCGCAAATGCGCCTTCCTGCGCGAAGTGGCGCGCATCTGCGACGCGCCGGTGACCGTGCATACCAAGCGGATCGAGACGGTCACCGGGATCGAGGCCGACGTCGTCACCGCCCGGGCGCTCGCGCCGCTGACGGATCTGCTGGGCTGGGCCCATCCCTTCATCGGGTCGCGCGGATCCTGCCTGTTCCTGAAGGGCGCGGCGCTGGACGACGAATTGACCGCCACCACGCGATATTGGACAATGCGGACCGAGCGAACCGACAGCCGCACCGATCCGACCGGAACCGTCCTGCGCGTGACTGACCTTGAGCGTGTGTGAAGCCCGTGCCTGACACCGTCCTCCCACCCTCGTCCCGCCAACCGGACTCCCGAGAGGCTGCCATGTCTGCCGTTACCCGACCCCTTGCCCGTGTGGTTGCGATTGCCAACCAGAAGGGCGGCGTGGGTAAGACCACGACGACGATCAACCTCGCCACCGCGCTCGCCGTCATCGGCAAGCGGGTGCTGGTGATCGACCTCGACCCGCAGGGCAATGCGTCCACCGGCCTCGGCATCCCGCGCTCCGACCGCCGCGTCGGCATCTATGACGTGCTGTTCGATGACGTGTCGCTGGAGGATGCGGCGACCCCCTCTTCCGTGCCGAACCTGTCGATCATCACCTCGTCGGTCGATCTGTCGGGCGCCGAGATCGAGCTGGTCGGTGCCGAGCGGCGCGAGTTCCGCCTGCGCGAGGCCGTCGCCAACAGTTCGCTCGAATATGACTATGTCCTGATCGACTGTCCGCCGGCGCTGGGTCTGCTGACGCTGAACGCGCTGGTGGCGTCGCATGCGGTCATGGTCCCCTTGCAGTGCGAGTTCTATGCGCTGGAAGGATTGAGCCATCTGGTCCGCACCATCGAACGGGTGAAGCGGGCCTTCAACCCGAACCTGGATATCCATGGCGTCGTGCTGACCATGTTCGACAAGCGCAACAATCTGTCGGACATGGTGGCGGCGGACGTCCGCGGCTTCTTCGGGGAGAAGGTGTACGACACCGTGATCCCGCGCAATGTCAAGGTGTCGGAGGCGCCGTCGCACGGCAAGCCGGTGCTGATCTATGACATGCGCTGCCCCGGATCCCAGGCCTACATCCATCTGGCGGGCGAGGTGCTGCGCCGTGAGAAGAGACTGACCGCATGATCGACGACACCAAGCAAGGCGGCGCCCGGCGCGCCAGCCTGGGCCGCGGCCTTTCCGCCCTGTTCGGCGAGGCGACCGAGGATTATTCGGCGCTCGACAAGGTGCGGCAATCCAAGCAGGTGCCGATCGAGTTCGTCCATCCCGGCCGGTATCAGCCGCGGCGGAAGTTCGACGAGGAGGCAATCAAGGGCCTTGTCGAATCGATCCGCGACAAGGGCATCCTGCAGCCGCTGCTGGTCCGCCGCGATGCCGAGGACGCCAATTCCTACGAGCTGATCGCCGGCGAACGCCGCTGGCGCGCGGCGCAGATCGCCGGCCTGCACGAGGTTCCGGTCATCATCCGCGACCTCAGCGACCGCGAAGCGCTGGAAATCGCGCTGATCGAAAACATCCAGCGCCAGGATCTGACCCCGCTGGAAGAGGCGGAGGGCTATCGCCGCCTGATGGAGGAGTTCGAGCACACGCAGGAGGATCTGGCACGCGCCGTCGGCAAGAGCCGCAGCCATGTCGCCAACATGATGCGCCTGCTGTCCCTGCCGGATCCGGTCAAGACCATGGTGCAGGACGGCGCGCTGACCGCCGGCCATGCCCGCGCCCTGCTGACCGCCCCGGATCCGGCTGCCGCTGCGCGTGAAGTGGTGACGCGCGGCCTGAATGTCCGCCAGACCGAAGACCTGATGCGCGGCGACCAGCCCAAGGCGAAGAAGGGCGGATCCGGCAGCGGTTCCGCGGCTGCACCAGCGGTGAAGGATGTCGACCTGATCAATCTGGAGGAGGAGATCTCCGCCCGCATCGGGCTGAAGGTCGCGATCAATCCCCAGGGCCAGCGGGGCACCATCACCATCCACTACCAGACGCTCGACCAGCTGGACGACGTGCTGCACCGCCTGGGCGGCGAGGAGTGAACCAGGTCCGAAGGACGCCGGTGGTCATTCAGACCCGGGCCTTCTCCAGATCGATGTAGCGGTAGAACAGCCCGTTCTCCTCCATGGGCGCGCTCGACCAGACCTCCACCCATTCGGTGCCGATGGCTGGCATCAGCGTGTCGCCCTCGACCACGCTTTCGATACGGGTCAGGTGCAGACTGTCCGCGATGGGCAGGGTTTCGCGGAACAGCGCTGCCCCGCCGATCACGCACAGTTCGGCCGCGCCACCCTCCTGCGCCCAGGCGATGGCGCCGCCAAGCGTGGCGAACCAGCGGGCACCGTCATGCGCGCCGGGCGGGGACTGGCGGCTGACGACCAGATTGTCGCGGCCCGGCAATGGACGGCGCGGCAGGGAGTCCCAGGTCTTGCGGCCCATCAGGATCGGCTTGCCCAGCGTCAGTTCCTTGAAGCGCTTGAGATCGCCGGGAAGATGCCAGGGCAGCCGGCCGTCGCGGCCGATCACGCCGTTCGTCGCGGCTGCCACCAACAGGCTGATGCGCATCCCCTGCCCTCTCCCAAGTCGCAGCAAGCGCAGCTTACGCCAAAAGTGCGGCGAGGACTGCGTTCAGTCGCTGTAGTCCATCCGATGTCGCAGACAGGCGATCGGCGTCGCGGGTCAGGAACCCGCCGTCGATCAGGCGCGACAGCGCCGCCGGATCGACCAGATCGTCGAGCGGCCGGCCGGCCTCCTCGACCAGACGGGCGAGCCGCACGCCTTCCGTCAGCCGCAGCCCCATCATCAGCAGCTCGGTGGCGCGGGCGTCGCGGTCGATTGCATTGGGTGCCGCAGCGCCATGGCCGTCGCGCTCGACCCGCTCCAGCCAGATTTCCGGGGCGCGGTGGGCGCGGGTGGCGAACTTGTCGCCATCCAGCGTCAGCCGGCCATGGGCGCCGGGTCCGATCCCGACATAATCGCCATAGCGCCAATAGGTCAGGTTGTGGCGGCTTTCCTCGCCCGGCCGGGCATGGTTGGAAATCTCGTAGGCCGGCAGGCCCGCCGCACCCAGCTGGCTCTGCGTTGCCTCATAGAGGTCGCCGGCGAGATCCTCGTCGGGCAGCACCAGGTCGCCGCGGGCGTGCAGCGGGTAGAAGGCCGTCCCCTCCTCGATCGTCAGCTGATAGACCGACAGATGGCCGACGGCGTAATCGAGTGCGCGCGCCAGCTCAGCCTGCCAAGCGGCTACCGTCTGGCCGGGCCGGGCATAGATCAGGTCGAAGGAGAAGCGGTCGAAGGTCCGGGCCGCCAGCTCGATGGCGCCGGTCGCCTCCGCCGCATTGTGCTGGCGGCCGAGGAAGCGCAGGCTGGAATCGTCCAGCGCCTGGATGCCGAGCGAGACGCGGTTGATCCCGGCGGTGCGGAAGGCGCGGAACTTGTCGGCCTCGACGGAGGTCGGGTTGGCCTCCAGCGTCACCTCCAGCCGGTCGGCGACCGGCCAGCGTTCGGCGACGCGGTCGATCAGCGCGCCGACGGTGGCCGGCTCCATCAGCGACGGGGTGCCGCCGCCGAAGAAGAGGGAGGTGACGGTGCGGCCGGCGGTCAGATCTGCGTAATGGTCCAGCTCGCGCAGCAGCCCTGCCCGCCAGCGGTCATGATCGACCCGCTCACGGACATGGCTGTTGAAATCGCAGTAGGGGCACTTCGATTTGCAGAAGGGCCAGTGGACGTAGATGGCGAAACCGGGATTGGATGCGCTCACCGGAAGCAGCGCTCCACCAACTGGCGGAAGGCGTCGGCGCGGTGGCTCATCTCGTGCTTCTTCATCGGATCCATCTCGCCGAAGGTCAAGGCCTGGCCGTCCGGCAGGAACATCGGGTCGTAGCCGAAGCCATGGGGCCCTTGCGGCGGCCACACCAGCGTGCCGTAGCAGCGGCCCTCCACCGTCTCGACATGGCCGTCGGGCCAGGCGAGCGACAGGGCGCAGACGAAATAGGCGCTGCGGTCCGTCTTGCCGGCAAGGCCGTCCTCGACCTTGCGCATCGCCATGGCGAAGTCCTTCTCCGGCCCGGCCCAGCGGGCGGAATAGATGCCGGGATCGCCGTTCAGCGCCGGCACCACCAGCCCGCTGTCGTCGGCGAGCGCGACATGGCCGGCGGCTGCCGCGGCCTTGGCCTTCAGCTCGGCATTGGCGACGAAGGTCGTGCCGGTTTCCTCCGGCTCGGGCAGGCCCAGCTCCCCGGCCGCGGTGAAATTGGCCACAAAGGGGCCGAGCAGGTCGGCGATCTCGCGCACCTTGCCTTTGTTGTGGCTGGCGATGACGAGGGTGTCGCCGGTGAAGCGGCGGGGAGCGGACATGGTCATGACCCCTTATTTGATGCCGAGAACCTGCTTCTGCAACGCCACCAACTCGGTCACGCCCTTGCGGGCGAGCGCCAGCAGCTCCATGAACTGCGGCTCGGAGAAGGGGGTTTCCTCGGCGGTGCCCTGGATTTCGACGATGCCGGCCTTGCCGGTCAGGACGAAGTTCGCGTCGGCCTGCGCCTTGGAATCCTCGTCGTAATCGAGGTCCAGCACCGCGTTGCCCTGATAGAGGCCGCAGGAGACGGCGGCGACCTGATCGCTCAGCGGCATGGTCTTCAAGGCACCGATCTGCATCAGATGCTGGAAGGCCAGATGCAGGGCGACATAGCTGCCGGTGATGGCGGCGGTGCGGGTGCCGCCGTCGGCCTGGATGACGTCGCAGTCGATCTTGATCTGCTTCTCGCCCATCGCCGAACGGTCGGTGACGGCGCGCAGCGCGCGGCCGATCAGGCGCTGGATTTCCTGGGTGCGGCCCGACTGCTTGCCCTTGGCCGCCTCGCGGTCGGTGCGGCTGTGGGTGGAGCGCGGCAGCATGCCGTATTCGGCGGTGACCCAGCCGAGACCGGTGTTCTTCAGGAAGCGCGGCACCGTCTCGTCGACGCTGGCCGTGCACAGCACATGCGTGTTGCCGAAGCGCACCAGGCAGGACCCCTCGGCATAGCGGCTGAAGCCGGGTTCGAGGGAGACGGTGCGCAGTTGGTCGAAGGCGCGGCCGGAGGGGCGCATGGGCATCATTCCGAAGGTCGTTTGCAATCGGGCGGCAAGCTAACGGCTCCGCCCCTCCCCGTCCAGCACGGCGTCCGCAACCGCCGTCTGCGGGACGGGCACGATGACGGCCGGCCGCGTCGCCTGCTCCAGCCACAAGGTCAGCAACGGCACGGCAAGTCCCAGCACTATGGAGATGCCGGCCATGGTCGACACATGCTCCAGCCTGCCGTCGGGGGCGTTGGTGAGGATTTCGGCCGACAGGAAGGCGCCGAAGGCGGAGCTCAGATGCTGCACCGCCGACACCAGCGCCATGAAGCCGGCCCGCTCCTGCGGTTCCGGCACGCGGGAGAAGGCGGCGCCGTTGGCGACCATGCGGATGCCGACGAACATCATGAAGAAGGGGAACAGGCCCAGCACCGGCATCCAGGGCCGGTAGCCGATGAAGGCGGTGAAGATCACGGCGCACAGCCCGGCCGTCGCCGCGAAGGTGACGGGGGTGGAGCCATGGCGGTCGACCAGCCGGCCGGCCCAGCGCGCGGTGAAGAAGCTCAGCGTGCCGCCGGTCAGATAGACCAGGCTCAGATGGTCGCGCGGGAAGCCGAGATTTCCCTGCACATAGGCGGCGATGTTGGGAATAATCATGAATTGCTGGATCTGCACCAGCGCCACGGTGGCGTAGGCCAGCCAGACGGCGCGGCGCGACAGCAGCGCCGTCATCCGCACCCAGGCCCCCGTCCCCACCCCCGACCCGGGCCCGCTTCCCAGCCCGGCGGCCAGATGCCCGCGCTGCGGCGGCAGGATGGCGATCGCGGCGACGGCGACGACCAGCCCGGCGAGCGCCACCGCAAAGAAGGGGGCCCGCCATCCGCCATACAGCGCCAACTCCAGCCCCACCGGCACCCCGACGATGGCCGCCAGCGAGAAGGCCGACATGACGATGCCCATCGCCTGACCGCGGCGCTGCGGCGCCACCCGGTCGGTGACGGTGGCGATGGCGACCGCCACGGCGGGGCCGCCGAACAGCCCGGCCAGGACACGGGTCGCCAGCAGCGACGGGAAGTCCCAGGCCAGCCCGCCCAGCGCGGTGGAGACGATCAGCCCGGCCATCGCGACCGCAAGCGCCCGGCGGCGGTCGAAACGGTCGAGCAGCATCGATCCGATCAGCCCCGCCACCGCGGCTGCTGCCGTGTAGCTGCCGCCGATATAGCCGATATGCGCCGCCGGGATGTCCAGCGCCCGCGCGAAGTCGGGGCCGAGCGGCATCACCATCATGAAGTCGAGGATGTTGATGAACTGCACCGCCGCGATGACCAGCGTGATGCGGCGCTCGTCGGGCGTCAGCGCCGTGGGGGCCAGGGACAAGGTGACGGCTCCGGCAGAGGGAATGGAAGGGGTGTCGGATTTCCCATTGCGATGCATGGTAACAGGGCCGGGCCATCCGCCCCACCGCCGGGGTCATGCAGGGGAAGCGGGCCAGATAGGACGTAAGACGAACGGGATGTGTCGTTGTTCGTCAAAAAAATGCATGATTCGTACAAAAAGCGGGCAATGGAGGCTTGGCGAGTTGCGCGCAGGGCGTATACCATCGCGGCCCCACCGTCGGCAGCGCACCGCATATAAGGCACCAACGACGACCGACGGGCTTCAGAACTCCGTTGAGGAACACGACATCCATGTCCGACACCAAGCGCGTCACCGACGAAGAGGCCCTGCTGCTGCATTCCAGCGGCCGGCCCGGCAAGCTGGAAATCACCCCGACCAAGCCGCTGACGACCCAGCGCGATCTGGCGCTCGCCTATTCGCCCGGCGTGGCGGTGCCCTGCCTGCGCATCGCCGACGACCCGTCGCTCGCCTACGACTATACGGCCAAGGGCAACATCGTCGCCATCATCTCCAACGGCACGGCGGTGCTCGGGCTGGGCGACCTGGGGGCGCTGGCCAGCAAGCCGGTGATGGAAGGCAAGGCGGTGCTGTTCAAGCGCTTCGCCGACGTCGACGGCATCGATCTGGAGGTCGACACCCGCGACGTCGACGAGTTCGTCAACTGCGTGCGCTTCCTCGGCCCCAGCTTCGGCGGCATCAATCTGGAAGACATCAAGGCGCCCGACTGCTTCATCATCGAGGAGCGGCTGCGCGAACTGCTCGACATCCCGGTCTTCCATGACGACCAGCACGGCACCGCGATCATCGCCGCCGCCGGCCTGGTCAACGCCTGCGACATCACCGGCCGCCGGATCGAGGACGTGAAGATGGTGGTGAACGGTGCCGGCGCGGCGGGCATCGCCTGCGCCGAGCTGTTCTGCACCATGGGTGTTTCACGTGAAAACATCATCCTGTGCGACACAAAGGGCGTGGTCTACCGCGGCCGCACCAGCGGCATGAACCAGTGGAAGTCGTCCTTCGCCGTCGACACCGACAAGCGCACGCTGGAAGAGGCGGTGGCCGGATCCGACGTCTTCGTCGGGCTGTCGGCCAAGGGGGCGATGACGCCGGAGATGGTGGCCTCTATGGCGGCCAAGCCGATCATCTTCGCGCTGGCCAACCCGGATCCGGAGATCACGCCGGAGGAGGTGAAGGCGGTTCGCAACGACGCCATCGTCGCCACCGGCCGGTCCGACTACCCGAACCAGGTCAACAACGTCCTGGGCTTCCCCTACCTGTTCCGCGGCGCGCTGGACGTTCGCGCCACCACCATCAACGAGGCGATGAAGGTCGCCGCCGCCAAGGCGCTGGCGGCGCTGGCGCGCGAGGATGTGCCGGACGAGGTCGATGCCGCCTATTCCGGGCGCCGGCTGCGCTACGGCCCCGACTACATCATCCCGGTGCCGTTCGATCCCAGGCTGATCGTCACCGTCCCGGCCGCCGTCGCCCAGGCCGCGATGGAAAGCGGCGTGGCGCGCAAGCCGATCGTCGACCTGTCCGGCTACAGGCACAGCCTGCGTACCCGCCTCGACCCGACCGCCGACAGCCTGGAACTGATCCTGGAGAAGGTGCGGACCAACCCGCGCCGCGTCGTCTTCGCCGAGGGCGAGGAAGAGCGGACGATTCGCGCCGCCATGTCCTTCCGCGCCCATGGCTACGGCACGCCGGTGCTGATCGGGCGCGAGGAGGTGATCAAGGAACAGCTGGCGGCGATGGGCCAGCCGAACATCCAGTTCGAGATCCACAACGCCCGCCTGTCCGATGCCAACCGCCGCTATGCTGACCATCTGTACCGCCGCCTGCAGCGCACGGGCGCCCTGCTGCGCGACTGCCAGCGGATGGTCAACCAGGACCGCAACGTCTTCGCTGCCTGCATGGTGGCCCAGGGCGATGCCCATGCCATGGTGACCGGCCTCACCCGCAGCTTCGGCGTGGCCTATGAGGAAATCCGCCGGGTCGTCGATCCCAAGGCGGGCGAGCCGGTGTTCGGCCTGCACCTGTTCATCACCCGCAACCGCACCGTCTTCATCGCCGACACCACCGTCCATGTCCGTCCCGACGGCAAGACGCTGGCCGACATCGCGATGGGGGCGGCGGCCAAGGCCCGGCAGATGGGGCACGAGCCGCGGGTGGCGATGCTGTCCTTCTCCAACTTCGGCCAGACGCCGCATCCGAACACCGATCCGCTGCGCGAGGCCCTGGCGATCCTCGACAGCCGACGGGTCGATTTCGAGTATGACGGCGAGATGTCGGCCGACGTGGCGCTGGACTATCAGCTGATGAAGCGGGTCTATCCGTTCTCGCGGCTGTCCGGTCCGGCCAACGTCCTGATCATGCCGGGGCTGCATTCGGCCAACATCTCGGCCAAGCTGCTGAACAAGATGGCCGGCGGCCAGATGATCGGCCCGCTGCTGATCGGCATGGACAAGCCTGCCCAGATCGTCACCATGGGCGCCTCGGTCAACGACATCGTCACCGCCGCGGCGCTGGCGGCGCATGATTCGCTGCCCTGGTGAGGTGAGTCCTTCCGGGTGGGGATTTCCCCTCTCCCGCTGGAGAGGGGAAATCCCTAGTCGAGAGCCTTGTAGAAATACGTCGTGTCGCAGAAGCCGCCACCGGGCCACAGGGCGTAGTTCGGGATGACGCCGGCCTTCACCCAGCCGGCGCGGGCATAGAGGCGTTCCGCGTCGGGCGAGGCGGTGTCGAGCACCAGCAGCGTCTTGCCCGCCGCCCGCGCCGCCTCCTCGGCAGCCTGCATCAGCAGGGCGCCGACACCGCGGCGGCGGGCACGGCGGTGGACCAGCATCTTGGACAAATCGGCGCGGTGGGGCTGGTTCGGCGGCTGGCGGACGACCAGCTGGACCGTGCCCAGGGTGTCGGCCCCATCCTCCGCGATCAGCAGGATGCGGTCGCCACGCTCCACCCCATCCGCCACCTCCCGCCAGAAGCCCTCGGCGGTGGCGCGGTCGAGCGGCGCCATGAAGCTGACGGAGGCGCCGCCCTCCACGCAATCCAACAGCACGTCGGTCAGTCCCGGCACCGCGGCGCGGGATTCAGCCGCCGTGAGCGCACGGATTCTCACCGCGCCGGGCCCATGTGGCTGACGCTCCAAGCAGGCACCATCCATCGCAGGCTCCTTCAGCGTTTAGCGGCGTTTAGGGCGGACCGCCCGTCGGTGGTCAGCGCGACGATGTAGCGGGCGGGGCTGTCGGTCGGGTTGTGGAAGCCGGTCGGCCGGTCGAGCCGCATCGCCAGACAATCGCCGCCGGACAGCCGGTGCGTCACCTCGCCCACCGTCAGCTCGATGGTGCCGTCCAGCAGATAGATCTGCTGCTCGACCACGGCGGCGCGGGCGCCGCTGTCGTAGGACACGCGGGCGCCGGGCGGCAGCTCCACCTCCACCAGCTCGATGGGCGACGGGTAGCCGGACGGCGACAGGTTGCGGCGGCGGTAGCCGGTCGCCGGATCCTGCCAGGCGACCTGATCGGCGCGGCGGGCGACCGGGCCGGCATCGGCGTGACCGGTATCGGCGAACAGGGCGGCCAGCGTCACCCCCAGCCCGGCCGCCACCCGGTCCAGCACATTGGCGGTCGGGCTGCTCTCCCCCCGTTCGATCAGGGAGATCATGGAGCGGCTGACACCCGACCGTTCGGCCAGGGCATCAAGGGTCAGGCCACGGTCGGCCCGCAGCGCGCGCAGTCTTGCGGCGAGGCGGCTGTCGATGTCGTTTCCGATATTTTCCATTAAGATAGAATGATCATCCATTATCCTGGAGTCAACGGGCTTCCGCACAGTCCTTCCTATTAATCTTTTATGACCGCCGCGCAGCATCGGCGGCGATGGTGTAGAACGGCCCATCATCGCATATGTCACCCTTCGATCCTCCTCCGACCCGGTGCCGATCCCATGCGCCTGAAGGCGTTGCCGCCCGCCCCGCTGCTGACCGCCGTCCTGCTGATGCTGGTGCCGTTGCTGGCCGTGCTGGCGCTGGCGGTCCAGGCCGGCGCACTGCATGGCGGCCTGGCGGCGGTCGCGGCTGCATCGGCGCTGGCTGGCGCGGTGACGGTCCTGCGTGTCTACCGCCGGGATGCCGATGCCGTGACCGATTACGCCGCCCGGCTGGCCGAGGCCGAGGAGCCGCTGGTGCCTGGCGGAACGCCGCCGGCATTGCGGGCGCTGGCCGCCACCATCGGCCGGCTGCACCGGGTCGGGCTGCGGCGGGCCGAGAGCGTGCGGCTGCAGCTCGACGCCGACGAGGCGGTGATCGACGCCCTGCCCGCCCCGCTGCTGCTGATGGATGCCGAGCGTCAGGTGGTGCGCGCCAACGCCACCGCGCGGGAGCTGTTCGGCGACAAGGTGGTGGACCGCGACCTCGCCTCCTCCCTGCGCACCCCGGCGGTGCTGGAGGCGGTGGATTCCGTGCTGCGCGGCGGCGCCTCCCGCATCATCGAGTTCACGCTGCCGGTGCCGGTCGAGCGCAGCTTCGAGGCGCAGGTGAAGCCCTTCCAGCGGCTGGTTCCGGAGCCGGATCCCTCGCTGCTGGACGGCGAGAGCGACGAGAATGAACCGGCGCCCCGCCCGCCCGCGGTCGCCCGCATGGCGATCCTGACCTTGCACGACGTCACCACGGCCCGGCGATCCGAACAGATGCGCGCCGACTTCATCGCCAATGCCAGCCATGAGCTGCGCACGCCGCTGTCGTCGCTGCTGGGCTTCATCGAGACGCTGCGCGGCCCGGCGCGCGACGATCCGGAGGCGCAGGACCGCTTCCTGTCGATCATGCACGACCAGGCGAGCCGGATGACCCGGCTGGTCAACGACCTGCTGTCGCTGTCCCGCATCGAGCTGGACGAGCATATGCCGCCCAACGGCCGGGTCGACGTGGTGGAGGAGCTGGAGAACGTCATCGCCGCGCTGGAGCTGAAGGCGGCCCAGCGCCGGATCCGGCTGCGGCTGGAAGCGCCGGAGGATCTGCCGCGCGTCATCGGCGACGAGGACCAGCTGACCCAGGTGTTCCAGAATCTGGTCAGCAACGCGATCAAGTACACGCGCGAGGATACGGACGTCACCGTCACGGTGGCGCTGGCCGACGGCACCGCGGTCGGCTTTGCCGGGCTGCCGGTGCCGGGCGGTCCCCTTGCCAAGGAGCGGCGCCTGCTTCGCGGCGGCACCGCCATGGTGTCGGTGTCGGTGCGCGACCGCGGCGACGGCATCGCCCGCACCCATCTGCCCCGGCTGACCGAACGCTTCTACCGCGTCGACGCCGCGCGGTCGCGCGCCATGGGCGGCACCGGGCTCGGGCTCGCCATCGTCAAGCACATCCTGAACCGCCACCGCGGCCGCCTGACCATCGAGAGCGAGGTCGGGGTGGGCAGCGCCTTCACCGTCTATCTGCCGGCCGTGGGAGAGGCCATGTCCCCCTCGTCCTCCCGGGGAGAGGGGGAGGCGCGGCGGGACCTTCGGAACGGCCATGCGGTGTTTCCCCCTCACCCCACCCCTCTTCCCGGGGGGGAGAGGGGGGCCGGCGGGGTGTGAGGGAAGCGATGCCGCTTCGTGACACCGTCATGAAAGCGTCATAAAAACGTAATCAATCGGTCGCCCTCCGGGTCTATGGTCCGCGCCATTCCGATGGACCATTCAGCCGTTTCGCGAGAGGGGCACCCGTGACCGACCGGACGCATGTCTTCACCATGGCCGTTCTGGCGCTGGCGCTCGCCGCTGCGGCGACACCGGCGCAGGCGCAGTCGCGCGACCAGATCCGCGCCGTCGGTTCATCCACCGTCTTCCCCTTCACCACCGCGGTGGCGGAGGCCTTCGGCAAGACCGGCAGGTTCAAGACGCCGGTGGTGGAATCGACCGGCACCGGCGGCGGGCTGAAGCTGTTCTGCGCCGGTGTCGGCCCGGCCCATCCCGACATCGCCAACGCCTCGCGCCGCATCAAGAAGTCGGAAATCGACCAGTGCGCAGCCAACGGCGTCACCACGATCACCGAATTGAAGATCGGCTATGACGGCATCGCCCTGGCCTCGTCGAAGAAGGGCGCGCCGGTCTCCCTGACCACGATGGTGCTGTGGAAGGCGCTGGCGAAGGAGGTGCCGGTGAACGGCGCCCTGGTCGCCAACCCCTACCGGCTGTGGTCGGACATCGACCCGTCGCTGCCGAAGGCCGCCATCGAGGTGCTGGGCCCGCCGCCGACCTCCGGAACGCGCGATACCTTCAACGAGCTGGGCATGCTGGAAGGTTGCCGGAAGGTCGCGGAGGTTGCCGCGGTCGTGCCGGACGAGAAGGCGCGCGAGCGCGTCTGCATGACCATCCGCGAGGACGGCGCCTATGTCGAGGCTGGCGAGAACGACAACCTGATCGTCCAGAAGCTGAGCGCCAACCCCGGTGCCTTCGGTGTCTTTGGCTACAGCTATCTCGACCAGAACCGCGACACGCTGCGTGCCGCGAAGATGGACGGGGTGGAGCTGACGGCGGAGACGGTGGCCGCCGGCGGGTACGAGCTGTCGCGCCCGCTCTACATCTACGTCAAGAACGCCCATGCCGGCGTCATCCCCGGCATCCGCGAGTTCGTCGGCGAATACACCTCCGAACGCGCGCTGGGCGAGGAGGGCTATCTGATCGACAAGGGCCTGATCGCGGAGCCGAAGCCGCTGCGCGAGGCGGCCCGCGTCCAGGCGGTCAACCTGACGCCGCTCAAGTTCTGACCGTTTCCCTCCGCGCCGAGCGACCCGCATGCAGCTGACCCTCCTTGCCCTGATCCTGGCCCTGCTCACCGTCATCGGCTTCCTCGCCGGCCGGTCGCGCGCGGCGGCGTCCGTCGGCGGCCGGGTTGCGGAGCTGCATTCGGTCCCCTCCTATCACGGCGTCTATGTCGCGCTGTGGGCCGGGCTGCCGGCGCTGCTGCTGTTCGTGGCCTGGACGGCATCGGAAGGCTGGCTTGTCCTGCAACTGGTGCTGTCCGGCCTGCCGGAGCGGCTGACCGCTGGCGACGGCCAGTCCGCCGTCCTCTTGAAGGCCGACATCCTCAACCTCGCCCGCGGCATCGCCACCGGGCGCGAGCCCGACCCAGCGGTGGCCGAGGCGGCGCGGCGCTATGCCTCCTTCCGCGATCTTGCCGACTGGAGCCTGCTCGCCATCGGCGCCAGCCTTGCCGTCGCCGGGCTCGCCTGGGGCCGCCATCGCATCGGCCCGGACCTGCGCGCCCGCCCGGCGGTCGAGCGGGTGGTGCGGGTGGCGCTGGTGGTCTGCTCGCTGGTCGCCATCCTGACCACGGTCGGCATCGTCCTGTCGCTGCTGTTCGAGGCGCTGCGCTTCTTCGCCGTGGTCTCGCCGCTCGACTTCCTGTTCGGCACCCATTGGAGCCCGCAGATGGCGATGCGGGCCGATCAGGTCGGGTCCAGCGGCTCCTTCGGTGCGATTCCGCTGTTCGCCGGCACATTGCTGATCACCGTGGTCGCCATGCTGGTGGCGGTGCCGGTCGGGCTGATGGCGGCGATCTACATGTCCGAATATGCCGGGCGCGGCATGCGCACCTGGCTGAAGCCGGCGCTGGAGATCCTGGCCGGCATCCCGACCGTGGTCTACGGCTTCTTCGCGGCGCTGACCATGGCGCCCTTCGTTCGCTCGGTCGGCGAGGCGCTCGGGCTGGACGTCAGCTCGGAATCGGCGCTGGCCGCCGGGATCGTCATGGGGGTGATGATCATCCCCTTCGTCAGCTCGCTGTCGGACGATGTCATCAATGCGGTGCCGCAGAGCCTGCGCGACGGCTCCTACGGCCTGGGCGCCACCAAGTCGGAGACGATCAAGCAGGTGGTGCTGCCGGCGGCGCTGCCCGGCATCGTCGCCGCGGTGATGCTGGCGATCAGCCGCGCCATCGGCGAGACGATGATCGTCACCATGGCGTCCGGCCTGACCGCCAACCTGACCGCCAACCCGCTGCAGGCGGTGACCACCGTCACCACGCAGATCGCCACGCTGCTGGTCGGCGACCAGGAGTTCGACAGCCCGAAGACGCTGTCGGCCTTCGGCCTCGGCCTCGTGCTGTTCCTTGTCACGCTCTGCCTCAACATGGTCGCCCTGCGGGTGGTCCGGACCTATCGGGAAAAATATGACTGACCTTCTCGAACAGGACATCTCGGCCGCCCCGCCCTCCCCCGCCCCGGCCGCCACCTCGAAGTCCCGCCACAGGAGCGAGGCCTTCGCCCGCCGGCTGCGCGCCCGCCATGCCGCCGAGCGCCGGTTCCGGCTGGCCGGGGCCGCCGCGGTGGCGCTGGCGGCGCTGGTGCTGGTGCTGCTGCTGGGATCGATCGTCGCCCGCGGCGGCAGCGCCTTCTGGGAGACGCGGATCCGGCTGGAGGTGACGCTGGACCCGGCGGAGGTCGCCGACCGCAACTACACCGTCCTGCTGCGCCGGGCGCTCCATGCCCAGTTCCCGCAGGTGACCGACCGCGCCGGCCGCCGCGTGCTGAACGAGCTGCTGTCGTCCGGCGCGCCCTACGAGCTGGAGGCGATGGTCGCCGGGGACGCGTCGATCATCGGCACGACGCGGACCGTCTGGGTGCGTGCCGACGACGAGATCGACCAGCTGGTGAAGGGCCGCTATCGCCGCGACCTTCCGGAGAGCGAACGTGGTCTGAGCGACGCCAAGATCGCGGCAGCCGACACCCTGATGGCCGGCGGCGCGCTGGCGCAGGGCTTCAACACCACCCTGTTCACCGCCGGCGACAGCCGCGAGCCCGAACAGGCCGGCATCGGCGGCGCCATCGTCGGCTCGCTGCTGACCTTGCTGGTGACCATGGCGCTGTCGGTGCCGGTCGGCGTCTCCGCCGCGGTCTATCTGGAGGAGTTCGCGCCGAAGAACCGCTGGACCGACCTGATCGAGGTCAACATCAACAACCTCGCCGCGGTGCCGTCGATCATCTTCGGCCTGCTCGGGCTGGCGGTGTTCCTCGGCTTCTTCGGCATGCCGCGCTCGGCCCCGCTGGTCGGCGGCCTGGTGATGGCGCTGATGACGCTGCCGGTGATCATCATCGCGTCGCGCGTCGCGCTGAAGTCGGTGCCGCCCTCGGTCCGCGAGGCGGCGCTGGGCATCGGCGCCTCGCCGCTGCAGACGGTGCTGCACCATGTGCTGCCGCTGGCGATGCCCGGCATCCTGACCGGCACCATCATCGGCATGGCCCGCGCGCTGGGCGAAACGGCGCCCCTGCTGATGATCGGCATGGTCGCCTTCATCGTCGACGTGCCGCATGGCCTGACCGACAGCGCCACGGTGCTGCCGGTGCAGATCTACATGTGGGCCGACAGCCCCGAACGTGCCTTTACCGAGCGCACCTCGGCGGCGATCCTGATCCTGCTCGGCGTCCTGATCCTGCTGAACGGGGCGGCCGTCGTCCTGCGCAAGCTTTTCGAAAGGCGGTGGTGAGCGTCATGAGCATCCAGACCCAACTGAAGCTGCGGCCCCGCACCGACCGGCGCAGCGGCGGCGCCATCGCCAGCAAGATGACGGCAACCGGGGTGAAGGTGTTCTACGGCGCCAAGCAGGCGTTGAAGGGCATCGACCTCGACATCCAGGAGAACCGGGTGCTGTCGCTGATCGGCCCGTCCGGCTGCGGCAAGTCGACCTTCCTGCGCTGCCTGAACCGGATGAACGACACCGTCGAGGGCTGCCGGGTCGAGGGGCGGATCGCGCTGGACGGCGAGGACGTCTATGGCAAGGCCGTCGACGCGGTGCAGCTGCGCGCCCGCGTCGGCATGGTGTTCCAGAAGCCCAACCCCTTCCCGAAATCGATCTACGACAACATCGCCTATGGTCCGCGCATCCACGGCCTTGCGTCCGGCCGCGACGAGCTGGACGAGGTGGTGCAGACCTCGCTGAAGCGCGCCGGCCTGTGGGGCGAGGTGAAGGACCGCCTGCGCGAACCGGGCACCAGCCTGTCGGGCGGCCAGCAGCAGCGGCTGTGCATCGCCCGCGCCGTCGCCGTCAGCCCCGAGGTGATCCTGATGGACGAGCCCTGTTCGGCGCTCGACCCCATCGCGACCGCCCATATCGAGGAGCTGATCGACGAGCTGCGGGCCAACTACACCATCGTCATCGTCACCCACAACATGCAGCAGGCCGCCCGCGTGTCGCAGCGCACCGCCTTCTTCCATCTCGGCGAGATGGTGGAGTGCGACGACACCGAGGAGATCTTCACCAACCCGCGCGACGAGCGCACCCAGGGCTACATCACCGGCCGCTATGGCTGACCCTTGCCGACGCCTCCGCCCCCTCCCTCCCTGTTGAAAAGGCTGTGCCATGCCGGTTAACGTCGAGACGCGCGCTGTGAACGGAGCCTCCATGAACGCGGCCCTCAAGCCGCTCGTCCTGATCGTCGAGGACGAGGCCGATATCCTGACGCTGCTGAAGTACAACCTGGAAAAGGAAGGCTTCCGCGTCGCCACCGCCAGCGACGGCGAGGAGGCCCTGCTGGCCGCCGGCGAACAGACGCCGCACATCGTGCTGCTGGACTGGATGCTGCCGCTGATGAGCGGGCTGGAGGTCTGCCGCCAGCTGCGCCGCAACGCCAAGACCCGCGACATCCCGATCATCATGCTGACCGCCCGCGGCGAGGAGGGCGACCGGGTGCGCGGCCTGAATTCCGGCGCCGACGACTACATCACCAAGCCCTTCTCGCCGACCGAGCTGGTGGCCCGCATGCGTGCGGTGCTGCGCCGCGCCTCCCCCGGCATGACCGACGAGGTGCTGACCTTCGCCGACGTGACCATGGATCTGGCTGCCCACCGGGTTCGCCGGAACAGCCGCGACGTACACCTGGGCCCGACCGAATTCCGCCTGCTGCGCCATTTCATGCAGCATCCCGGCCGGGTGTTCTCACGCGAGCAGCTGCTCGATCTGGTGTGGGGCCACGACGTGTATGTCGAGCCGCGTACGGTCGACGTACACATCCGCCGCCTGCGCAAGGCGATGAACGAAGAGGACGAGCTGGACCTGATCCGCACCGTACGTTCGGCGGGGTATGCGCTGGATACGAAGTCGATGTGAGGGGTTCTGCATCGATTTCCCCCTTCCCATCCCTCCCCCGCTGTCGCGGGAGAGGGGGCAGGATCCTTGTCGGGATGAGGGTATGCAAAGGAGTGGCGGAGTTCCCTCTCCCGCGATCGGACGGACCTTCGGTCCGCCGAGAGCGGGGGAGGGTTAGGGAGGGGGCAACGCTGATGATCCTGCTCTTCACCGACTTCGGCCTCTCCGGCCCCTACACCGGCCAGATGAAAGCGGTGCTGGCGCAGAACGCGCCCGGCGTCCCCGTGATCGACCTGTTCGCCGACGCCCCCGCCTTCGACCCGCAGCTGTCCGCCTACCTGCTTGCCGCCTACGCTCCGGCCTTCCCTGCCGGAAGCGTCTTCCTCTGCGTCGTCGATCCCGGTGTCGGAACCGACCGGCGGCCGGTGATGGTGGAGGCCGACGGGCGCTGGTTCGTCGGGCCGGACAACGGGCTGTTCGCCTTGGTCGCCCGCCGCGCAGCGTCGCTGAACACCTGGACCATCGACTGGATCCCGGATCGGCTGTCCGCCAGCTTCCACGGCCGCGACCTGTTCGCCCCCGTCGCTGCCGCGCTGGCGACCGGCCGTCCGGTGGAACGCAGCCCGCTGCCGGGTGCCGCCATCGACCGGCCCGGCTGGCCGGACGAGCTCGCGCGCATCGTCTATGTCGACGTGTACGGCAATGCCATGACCGGGATGCGGGCCGGCGCCCTGGCCGCCGATGCGGTGCTGACCGTCCCCGGAACCCGCATCGCCCGCGCCCGCACTTTCGGGGCGGTCGGGGCGGGAGAGGCGCTGTGGTACGAAAACTCGAACGGGCTGGCCGAGATCGCGGTCAATTGCGGGCGTGCCGACCGGGTGCTCGGACTCGAGGTCGGCGATGACGTGACGGTCGACTCGTGAAACCGGCGTCCTGAAAACGAAACCGCCCGGAAGCGGTGGCTTCCGGGCGGCGGCTTGTCCGATAATCCTGGTCCGAAGGCAACGCCGGACCCCGAGCGACGGTCCTCGGGGTTAGTCGTTGTTGCGCTGGCCCAGGAACTGCAGCAGGAACTGGAACAGGTTGATGAAGTCCAGGTACAGCGTCAGGGCGCCCATCAGGGCGAGCTTGCCGGTGCTCTCGTGATCGTAGCCCTCGGCGTAGCTTTCCTTGATCGACTGGGTGTCGTAGGCGGTCAGGCCGGTGAAGATCAGCACGCCGATGGCCGAGATCGCGAAATGCAGGGCCGGCGACTGGAAGAAGATGTTCGCCAGGCCGGCGATGACCAGGCCGATGATGCCCATCATCAGGAACGAGCCCATCTTCGACAGGTCGGCCTTCGTGGTGTAACCGTAGAGGCTCATCGCCAGGAAGGTCGCGGCGGTGACGAAGAAGGTCAGCGCGATCGACGCCCCGGTGAAGACCAGGAAGATGGCCGACATCGACAGGCCCATCGCGCCGCAATAGGCCCAGAAGATCATCTGTGCCGATGCGAAGGACAGGCGCTGGATGCCGAAGGACAGCACCATGACGAACGCCAGCGGGGCCAGCATCACCACCCACTTCAGCGGCGTGCCGAAGATCGCCGCCATCATGGCCGGGCTGGACGACACCAGCGCGGCGACCAGGCCCGTCAGGATCAGGCCGGCGCCCATGTAGTTGTACACGCGCAGCATGTGCTGGCGCAGGCCTTCGTCGAAGTATCCCCGATCTGTCGCGCGGCCTGCGGTCGCGAAGCGGTTATAGGTCGGGTCTGCCATGTTGGTTTCCTCGGTGGAATAGGGTGATCCCGTCGCCATGACATATTGGCGAGTCCGCAATGCGGTTCAATAGGAATCGTTCGCGCTTTTCCAAGATGAAAAAGCTTTCACGATTCCTTTTTCCTGCGGCTTTCTGCCACGGCGATCACTCGTTCCGAAGCAACGGCGCCGACGGCTGGCCCAACGCCCGCCAAGTACCATAGAACCCGAAAGCGAGCGTGATCGCGGTGCTGAGCAGCGCGGTGGTGACGACCGCCGACGGCAGGAAGCTCCATTCCCAATGCATCAGGAAGCGCAGCACCGCCCAGGCGGTCAGCGTTCCGATGCCACCGGCGATGATCGCGGTTAGCAGGCCGAGCAGGCCGTATTCCAGCAGGAAGGCGCGCAGCACGTCGCCGCGCGTCGCCCCCAGCACCTTCAGCACCACCGCGTCGTAGACCCGGCGGCGGTGTCCGGCAGCGACCGCGCCGGCCAGCACCAGCGTGCCGGCGGCCAGCGTGATGCCGGCGACGATGCGAACCGCGGTGCCGATATGGCCCAGCATGTCCGCCACCGTGTCCAGCGCGTCCTTCACCCGCACCATCGTGATGTTGGGGAAGCGCTGCAGCACGCCGCGCTGCACCTGCGCCTCGGCCTCCGGCGTGGCGCGGACGGTGGCGATCCAGGTCTGCGGCGCCCCTTCCAGCGTGCCGGGGGCGAAGACCATGGTGAAGTTGATCGCCATGCTGGTGAAATCGGCGGCGCGGACGTTGGCGACCTTCGCCTCGATGCTGCGGCCCAGGATGTTGACGAGCAAGGTGGCGCCGGGGCCGATGCCGAAGGCGTCGGCGACGCTCTGGTGGATGGAGATCAGCGGCGGCCCGGCATAGTCGGCCGGCCACCAGCTGCCGGCGGTGACGGTCGAATGCTCGGGCAGGGTCGCGGAATAGGTGATGCCGCGGTCGCCGGCCAGGATCCAGGCCTGTTCCGGGTTGACCAGCGCCTTTTCGGCCTCCTGCCCGTTCACGCTCTCGATCCGGCCGCGCAGGCTCGGCACCGCCTCGAAGTTGCTGGCGCCGGGGATGCCGGTGACGAGATCGCGCAGGGGATCGAACTGGTCGCGCTGGATGTCGACGAAGAAGAAGCTGGGGGCGTCCTGCGGGATGGTCTCCGACACCCGGCGGGAGAAGTTGCCCTGGATCAGCGCGATGGCGACCAGCACCGTCAGACCGAGGCCGAGCGACAGCACCACCGCCCCGGTCGGATTGCCCGGCCGGTGCAGGTTGGCGAGCGCCAGCCGCAGCTCCGGACGCCGCACCCGGCCCAATCCTCCCTGGCCGACGCGGGCGGCGCCCCAGGTGACCAGCGTCGCGGCGGCGCGGAAGGCGATGAAGGTGGCGATGGAGCCGCCGACGAACCACAGGGCGAACAGCTTGTTGTGCGCGGTCAGCACCGCCAGGCCGGCGAGCGCCAGGGCGGACAGGACCATCGCCACGGTGTAGGGCGTGCGCGGCCGACCGGCCGCCGGGGCGATGACGTCGCGGAACAGGGCGCCGGCCGGCACCTCCCGCGCCCGGCCGAGCGGCCAGAGCGAGAAGGTCAGCGCGGTCAGCACGCCATAGAGCGCCGCGAGCGCCAGGGCGCCGGGATAGACGCCGATCTGCGCCGACACCGGCAGCACGCCGTCGAGCAGCCGGCCCAGCGCCAGCGGCGCCACCGCCCCCAGCGCCAGCCCGATGACGATACCGAGCAACGCCAAAGCCAGGATCTGCGCCAGATAGAGTTGGAAGACCAGGGCGCCCGGCGCGCCGATGCACTTCATCATGGCGATGGTGCGGGCACGCGAGTCCAGATGGCTGCGCACCGCGTTGCCCACCCCGACCCCGCCGACCAGCAGCGCGGTCAGCCCGACCAGCGTCAGGAACAGCGTCATGCGGTCGATGAAGCGCTCGATCTGCGGCGAGGCGTTGGTGAAATCGCGCATCCGCCACGGCGCGTCGGGGAAGCGGGCGCGCAGGTTGTCCTGCCACGTCTTCAGGTCGGTTGCGGCCGGCAGCGCCACCCTGGCGCTCCACCAGGTGAGACTGCCGGGTTGCAGCAACCCGGTGCCCTCCAGCGACGGCAGCGCCACCAGCAGCCGCGGCCCCAGCGAAAAGGCGTTGGACGAGGCGCGGTCCGGCTCGCGGTCCAGCACGGCGGCGACCCGGTAGGCGCCCTCGCCGACATGGATGGTATCGCCCGGCTTCACGCCCAGCCGGTCGGACAGGCTCGCCTCGATCACCGCGCCCCAGTGGCCGTCCTTCTTCGCCAGCGCATCCTTGAGGTCGCCGCCGCCCTGCAGCGTGACGGTTCCGTAGAGCGGATAGACGTCGTCGACCGCCTTCAGCTCGACCAGGGAGGCGCGGACCTCGTCGGTCCCGCGCGCCATCGCCCGCATCTCGGCGGAGGTCGACACCCGGCCGGCGGCGGTGAGCGCCGCCATCTGCTCGTCCGTCGGCGGGCTGTAGAGTTGCCGCAACGCGACGTCGCCGCCCAGGATGGAGCGCCCGTCGTTGGCCAGCCCGTCGAGCAGCCCGCTCGACACCGACTGCACCGCGGCGATGGCGGCGACGCCGAGCGCCAGACAGGCGAGGAAGACCTGGAAGCCCTTGAGGCCGGTGCGCAGCTCGCGCCGGGCGAGGCGGAGGGCGAGGCGGAGATCGGTCATGCGAGCCTCGCGGCGGTGTGGCGTGTTGCGGCGGATGCCCCCTCCCTAACCCTCCCCCTCTTCGAGGGAGAGGGGACTGCCGCCGCTTTGCAAGCTTTCCCCTCCCTCGCCGAAGGCGGGGGTGGGAGGGACCCGCGGCGATGCCGTGGGAGGGAGGGGGCATCCGGCGCTTGCATCATCATCCCCCTCATTCCCCCGCCGCCTGGAGGCGCGCACGCCTTGCCGCCTGCCCGTCGTCGGCGATGCGGCCGTCGGCCAGCCGCACCGTGCGGTCGCAGCGGGCGGCGAGGTTCGGGTCGTGGGTGATGAGGACCAGCGTGGTGCCGCGCCGCTCGGCCAGATCGAACAGCAGCTTGACGATGGTGGCGCCGGTATCGATATCGAGGTTGCCGGTCGGCTCGTCGGCCAGCAGCAGAGAGGGTTCGGTGACGAAGGCGCGGGCAAGCGCGGTGCGCTGCTGCTCGCCGCCGGAAAGCTGGCCGGGATAATGGTGGACACGGTGGCCCAGCCCGACCGACTCCAACCCGATGCGGGCGCGGTCGAAGGCGTCGGCCACCCCGGCGAACTCCAGGGGGATGGCGACATTCTCCAGCGCCGTCATCGTCGGCACCAGATGGAAGGCCTGGAAGACGATGCCGACATGCTGGCGGCGGAAACGGGCCAAACCGTCCTCGTTCAGGTGCCCGAGGTCCTGGCCGGCGACGCGGACGATGCCGCCGCTGGGCCGCTCCAGCCCGGCCATCACCATCATCATGGTCGACTTGCCGGACCCGCTGGGACCGACGACGCCGACCCGTTCTCCGGCCTCCACCTGAAGATTAACGCCCCGCAGGATGTTGACGGGTCCGGCACCGCTGTCCAATCTCAGGTGGACGTCGTCGAGATCCACGATGTTCTGGCCGGTGGATCGGGCGATGGATTTGGGCGACGTTGCAGAGGATTGGACTTTGGACATGCGAATCTCGCATAAGCGGAATGGACCATCGCCATATGGCTCGACCCGGCGCGCTTTCAACACGGTGTCCCTCGGGGCATCCTTCAAGGCAGCCCTCTCGGGCGGCCTGTCCGCCGCGGTGCTGGCCTTCACCATTGCCGCAGGGGCGTCGATGACCGTTCCGACGAGCGCCGCCGCCGCTCCGGTCAAGCTGCTGGCGCTGGGGGACAGCCTGACGGCCGGCTACGGCCTGGCCGAACCGCAGGGCTTCACCCGCCAGCTGGAAAAGGCGCTGTCCGGCAAGGGCTACAGCGTCACCGTCATCAACGCCGGCGTGTCGGGCGACACCACCGCGGGCGGCCGGGCGCGGCTGGACTGGGCGCTGGCCGACAAGCCCGACGCCGCCATCGTCGAACTCGGCGCCAACGACATGCTGCGCGGGCTCGACCCCGATCAGGCGAGGGCCAACCTCGACGCCATCCTGAAGACCCTGACGGAGCGGAAGATCCCGACGCTGCTGGCCGGCATGTTTGCCTCGCCCAGCCTGGGCAAGCCCTACACCGACAGGTTCAACGCCATCTATCCCGACTTGGCGAAGAGCTACGACCTGCCGCTCTATCCCTTCTTCCTCGACGGGGTGGCGCTCGACCGGACGCTGATCCAGCAGGACGGGCTGCACCCGAACGCCCAGGGCGTTGCGGTGATCGTGGAGCGCATCCTGCCCTCCGTCACCGCCCTGCTCGACGGCCTGCCCCAAATCCAGAAGAACACGGCAAAGACCGGAGGCTGAGACCGATCATGACCGTTACCCTCGACAGCGACATCCGCTTTCACGCCGCCTGCGCCGCCGGGGCGGAGTGGGGACCGACGGTCAAGGCCTGCCTCGACCGGCTGGGGCCGGTCGCCGGCTGCAACCTCGGCTTCCTCTACCTGACTGACGGGCTGGCGGAGCATGCGACCAGCATCGTCACCCTGTTGCGCGGCGTCACCGGCATCCGCAACTGGGTCGGCACCGCCGGCATCGGCGTGATGGCCAACGGAACCGCTCTGTTCGACGAGCCGGGGCTGGCGATCATGGCCGCCCGCCTGCCGGAGGACGGTTTCCGCCTGTTCCCCACCGTCACCGACGGGCTGGAGCCGCTGCGCCGCAGCGCGGGCGGCTGGCTGGACAAGCATGGCGCGGCGCTGGCGCTGGTTCATGTCGATCCACACCATCCCGACATGGCCGGGCTGGTGAACCGCCTGTCCGAGGAGGCGGGCGTCTTCCTGGTCGGCGGGCTGACCGCGTCGCGCGGGGAGTTCCCGCAGATCGCCGCCGGTGTCGAGGATGCCGATCCGGTCACCGACGGCGGCGTATCGGGGGTGCTGTTCGCGCCTAATCTTCCGGTCGCCACCGCCCACACCCAGGGCTGCCGCCCGATCGGGCCGACCCACACCGTCACCGCCAGCGACGACAACGTCATCCTGGAGATCGACGGCCGGCCGGCGCTCGACATCTTCAAGGAGGACATCGGGCCGGATCTCGCCGCCGACCTGCGGCAGGTCTCCGGGCTGATCTGCGCCGGGCTGCCGATCGCCGGATCCGACACCCAGGATTATCTGGTCCGCGACCTGATCGCCATCGATCCCCGCGCCGGCTGGATTTCCATCGCCGAGCGGGTGACGACCGGCCAGCCGGTGATGTTCACCCGGCGCGATCCCGACACCGCCGCCGCCGACATGCGCCGGATGCTGGACAGCCTCAAGAAACGGGTGAAGGCGACGCCGAAGGGGGCGGTGTATGTCAGTTGCATCGCCCGCGGCCCCGGCCTGTTCGGCGCCGCCAACGCCGAGCTGTCGATGATCCGCGAGACCTTCGGCGACATGCCGCTGGCGGGATTCTTTGCTTCGGGTGAGGTCTCCCACAACCGGCTCTATGGCTACACCGGCGTACTGACGCTCTTCCTCTAAAGATCATTTCGAATAAGGAACGTTCCGGATGCAGTATCGTCCGCTTGGCCGCACCGGCCTGTCGGTCAGCGCCATCGGCCTCGGCACCATGACCTGGGGCCGCCAGAACACCGAGGCGGAAGGCCATGCCCAGATGGACGCGGCGCTCGACCGCGGCATCACTTTCTGGGACGCGGCGGAGATGTACGCCATCCCGCCCACCGCCGACACCTACGGCAAGACGGAGCAGGTGATCGGCAGCTGGTTCCAGGCGCGCGGCAAGCGCGACCGGGTGATCCTCGCCAGCAAGATCATCGGCGCGCCGGCCGGCGGCTTCGGCTGGGTGCGCGACGGCAAGTCGCGGCTGGACCGCGCCAACATCTTCGCCGCGGTCGAGGCCAGCCTGTCGCGGCTGAAGACCGACTACATCGACCTCTATCAGATCCATTGGCCCGACCGCGTGACCAACCGCTTCGGCGTCCGCACCTACCGGCACAAGCCGGAGCTGGACGATGTGCCGATCGAGGAGACGCTGGCGGCGCTGGCGGAACTGGTCCAGGCCGGCAAGATCCGCCATGTCGGCCTGTCCAACGAGTCGCCCTGGGGGGTGATGCGGTACCTGCGCGCCGCCGAGACCGCCGGTTTGCCGCGCATCGCCTCGATTCAGAACGCCTACAACCTGCTGAACCGGACCTTCGAGACCGGCCTGTCGGAGGTGGCGCTGCGCGAGGATGTCGGGCTGCTGGCCTATTCGCCGCTAGCCGCCGGCACGCTGACCGGCAAGTACCTGAACGGCGCCATCCCGCCGGGCAGCCGCCGTGCGCTCGACCACCGGCCGTCGCGCTATGCCACCGTCAATGCCGACGCCGCGACGGAGGCCTATCTGGACATCGCCCGCCGCCATGGCCTGGCGCCCAACCAGATGGCCATCGCCTTCACGGTGCAGCAACCCTTCGTCACCTCGTCCCTGATCGGGGCGACGACGATGGAGACGCTGATCTCCAACATCGACTCCATCGACCTCACCCTGTCGCCCGAGGTGCTGGCCGAGATCGATGCCGTGCACAACCGCATGCCGGATCCGTGTCCGTGAGCCGTTGGTAAAAGTGCTGGCCGTGGTTGCCCCCTCCCCGTCCCTCCCCCGCTTCGCGGGAGAGGGGGCAATCCGCAGCCGTTGCAGCAACCCCAGAGGTGCCCCATGCTCCGCCTGTTCGTCGCCCTCGACCTGACGGAAGAAATCCGCCAGCGGCTCGCCGGACTGGCGGGCGGGGTGCCCGGGGCGCGCTGGACCGAGCCCGAGAACCTGCACTTGACCCTGCGCTTCATCGGCGAGGTGCCGGAGGATCAGGCGATGGACATCGATGCGGCGCTGGCAGAGGTCCGGGCGCCGGCCTTCGCGCTGACCCTCGACGGGGTCGGCGTGTTCGGCAGCGGGCGCCGGGCGCGAATATTGTGGGCGGGGGTGGAGCGCGGCGCGGCGCTGGCCCATCTGCAGGCCAAGGTGGAATCGGCGCTGGTGCGCTGCGGCCTGCCGGCGGAGGAGCGGAAATTCTCCCCCCACATCACGCTTGCCCGGCTGAAGGACGCGCCGGCCGACCGCATCGGCCGCTTCCTGTCCGACCGCGCCCTCTTCCGCGCCGGTCCGATGCCGGTCGGGCATATCACGCTCTACCGCAGCCATCCCGGCAATGGCGGCGCCGTGTACGAGCCCTTGCGGGAGTATCCGCTGGACGGCGGCCCCGAGGAGGAGACAGCCGGTTGACGCCGGTCAGGCGACCATGCCGTCCCGCGGCTCCCCGGAAGCGGCTCCAGAACCCGGCTTGGATGCGATCCCCGCCCCGGCCCCGACCACGCGGTTCTTGCCGTCCTGCTTGGCCCGGTACATGCGGTGGTCGGCCAGCTCGACCAGGGCCTCCCAGTCGGCGGGGCGGTCAGCGGTCTGCTCGGCGACGCCGATGCTGGCGGTCTGGAAGCTGCCGTCCGGCCGTTTGCCGAAACCGGCCCGGCGCATCCGCTCCACCGCCATCATCGCGCCGTCCATCGGGGTGTCGGGCATGAGGACCAGGAATTCCTCGCCGCCCCAGCGGATCAGCGCGTCCGACTGGCGCAGCAGGCTGCGGATGGTGTTGGCGGCGTGGCGCAGGACGCGGTCGCCCTCCTCGTGGCCGAACCGGTCGTTGACCGTCTTGAAATCATCCAGGTCGACGAAGATCGCCGTGAGCGGCTGGGATGCCCGTTCGGCATGGGCGACCTGGAGTTTCAGCAACTCCTCGCCGATGCGGCGGGAGAAGGCGCCGGTCAGCGCGTCGTGCGCCGCCTGCTCCAGCAGCGCGATCATGAAATGCAGCTGGCTGATCGCCGCCAGCGTCGCCACCACCGCGATCAGAACCAGCAGCCACAGCGCGCTGATGTAGGACGGGAACGGCATCACCAGCGAGCCGTAGAAGCCGGCGGCGAGATGCGCGCCCAGCATCGGGGCGGCGAACAGGGCGCCTTCCAGTGCGGTCAGCGGAAAGACGCTCAGTCCTGCCACCATCACGAAGGGCAGGTAGCCGTAGCCGGCGCTGACCGCGATGCGCAGGTCGTCGACCCCCTGATTGTACAGCAGCGGATGCGAGATGGCGAAGAACAGCGTTGGGATCGCCAGCAATGCCGCGAGCCGCCACCAGGCGCAGAGCATGTCGTCGCAGGACCGGCGCTCGAAGGCCAGTGCCAGGAAGGCGGCGCTGGCGGTCAGGCGCAGCAGGATCAGCCAGACGGCGAGCGACCATTCGAAGACGGAAACGTCGATGACGATCCACAAGGGCGTCAGCACGCCGAACACCAGCGCCACCATGCGGACGCGCGACTGGATCATGGCGGCGCGGCGGCGCTGGAGGATCGGCGTGTGGCCGGCCGGCTGGATCAGGGTGGGCAGTTCGTCGCCGCGCAGGAAGGCGGTGAGCAGGGCGCCGAAAAGGGAGGCGAGAAGCCTGTCAGCCCGCATGCGGTTGCCCGTCCCCGGCACCGGCCGGGCATGTCGCCAAGGAATTAGCCATGATGGGTGATTACACGCGCATGACAGCCCCTTCAACGGCTTTCGCATGAAAAAGGCGGGGCATCCATCGAAAATCGGCCGAAGGCCGGGAGATGCGACAAAAAGTAACGGACGGCGCAACATCGCTACGCCGCCCGCTCCATTTCCGTCGGCGAAGGATCGTCAGTCCTTCAGGTCTTCCCACAGCTCCTTCACCTTGGCGAAGAAGCCTTCCGACTGCGGGTTCGATCCTTCCTTGGCGGCGCCCTCGAACTCGCGCAGCAGTTCCTGCTGGCGCTTGGTCAGGTTCACCGGGGTCTCGACCACCGCCTGGATGTACATGTCGCCGCGCTGAGCGCTGCGCAGCACCGACATGCCCTTGCTCTTGATGCGGAACTGATGGCCGGACTGGGTGCCTGGCGGCACCGTCACCTTGGTGCGGGTGCCGTCGATGGTCGGCACCTCCACCGCACCACCCAGCGCCGCGGTGGTCATCGGAATCGGCACCCGGCAATGAATGTTGGTGCCGTCGCGCTGGAAGATCGGGTGCGGCGCGATGGCCAGGAAGATGTACAGGTCGCCGGCCGGCGCCCCGCGCAAGCCCGCCTCGCCCTCGCCCGCCAGACGGATGCGGGTTCCGTCCTCGACACCGGCGGGGATGTTGACCTGCAGGGTCTTCTCCTTGCGCAGCCGTCCGGAACCGCCGCAGTTCTTGCAGGCGTCCTTGATGACCTTGCCGGCGCCGTGGCAGCCGGGGCAGGTCCGCTCGATGGTGAAGAAGCCCTGCTGCGCCCGCACCTTGCCGTGCCCCTGGCAGGTCGGGCAGGTGATCGGCTGGGTTCCCGCCGCCGCGCCCGAGCCGTTGCAGCTGTCGCACTGCACGGTGGTGGGAACGCGGATGGTGGTCTGGGTGCCCTTGAAGGCCTCCTCCAGCCCGATCTCCAGATTGTAGCGCAGATCCTGGCCGCGGCCGGACGCACCGCCGCCGCCGCGCCGGCCGCCCATGAACTCGCCGAACATCTCGTCGAAGATGTCGGCGAAGCCGCCGCCGCCGCCGAAGTCAAAGTTGAAGCCGCCCGCGCCCGCGCCCGCACCGGGACCGCGTCCGTTCTCGAACGCGGCATGGCCGAAGCGGTCATAGGCTGCGCGCTTCTGATCGTCCTTCAGGACCTCGTAGGCTTCGCTGATCTCCTTGAACTTCTGCTCGGCGTCCTTGTCACCCTGGTTGCGGTCCGGGTGGTACTGCATCGCCATCTTGCGATAAGCCTTTTTCAGCTCATCCGCGCTGGCGCTCTTCGCCACACCGAGCAGCTCGTAATAATCCTGTTTCGCCATGGGGGCCGACCGCCTTTGAGTCGTTCTGGTCCAAACTGTCCGCGTCGTGCCGGAACCTGAGCCCAGCATACCGAAGGCCCGCCGCCGGGGAAAGGCGGCGGGCCATCGATGCTCGCGTCAGATCCGTATCAAAAAGAAGCGCTGGCCTCAGGCCGACTTCTTCTTGTCGTCCTGGACCTCCTCGAAGTCGGCGTCGACGACGCCCGGCTCGTTCGGCTGGGCGCCCGGCGCCTCGCCGCCCGCAGCCGGGGCCTCGCCCTGGCCGGCCTTGTACATCGCCTCGCCCAGCTTCATCGACACCTGGGCCAGCGCCTCGGTCTTCGCCTTGATGCCTTCCAGATCCTCGCCGTCCAGCACCGACTTCAGCTCGGTCACGGCGGCTTCCGCGGCGGTCTTGTCGGAGGCCGGGATCTTGTCGCCGTTCTCCTTGATGGTCCGCTCGGTGGTGTGGATCAGGGCGTCGGCGTGGTTGCGGGCGTCGACCAACTCGCGGCGCTTCTTGTCCTCGGCCGAATGGGCCTCGGCGTCCTTGACCATCTTCTGGATGTCGGCGTCCGACAGGCCACCCGACGCCTGGATGCGGATCTGCTGCTCCTTGCCGGTCGCCTTGTCCTTTGCCGTGACGCTGACGATGCCGTTGGCGTCGATGTCGAAGGTCACCTCGATCTGCGGCACGCCGCGCGGGGCCGGCGGGATGCCGACCAGATCGAACTGGCCCAGCGCCTTGTTGTCCTGCGCCATCTCGCGCTCGCCCTGGAAGACGCGGATGGTGACGGCGTTCTGGTTGTCCTCGGCGGTCGAGAAGGTCTGGCTCTTCTTCGTCGGCACCGTGGTGTTGCGGTCGATCAGGCGGGTGAAGACGCCGCCCAGCGTCTCGATGCCCAGCGACAGCGGGGTGACGTCGAGCAGCAGGACGTCCTTGACCTCGCCCTTCAGCACGCCGCCCTGGATGGCGGCGCCGATGGCGACCACCTCGTCCGGGTTGACGCCGCGGTGCGGCTCACGGCCGAAGAACTGCTTCACCGCGTCGATGACCTTGGGCATGCGGGTCATGCCGCCGACCAGGATCACCTCGTCGATCTCGCTGGCCTTCAGGCCGGCGTCCTTCAGGGCCGCCTTGCAGGGCTCGATCGTGCGCTGCACCAGCTCGTCCACCAGGGCTTCCAGCTTGGCGCGGGTCAGCTTGATGTTCAGGTGCTTCGGACCGGTCTGGTCGGCGGTGATGAAGGGCAGGTTGACTTCGGTCTGCGTGGTGGACGACAGCTCGATCTTCGCCTTTTCCGCGGCCTCCTTGAGGCGCTGGAGCGCGAGCTTGTCCCGGCGCAGGTCGATGCCCTGCTCCTTGTGGAACTCGTCGGCGAGATACTCGATGATCCGGCTGTCGAAGTCCTCGCCGCCCAGGAAGGTGTCGCCGTTGGTCGACTTCACCTCGAACACGCCGTCGCCGATCTCCAGCACGGAGATGTCGAAGGTGCCGCCGCCCAGGTCATAGACCGCGACGGTGCCGGTGCCCTTCTTCTCCATGCCATAAGCGAGCGCGGCGGCCGTCGGCTCGTTGATGATGCGCAGGACTTCCAGCCCGGCGATCCTGCCGGCGTCCTTGGTGGCCTGGCGCTGGCTGTCGTTGAAATAGGCCGGGACGGTGATGACCGCCTGGGTGACCTTCTCGCCCAGGTAATTCTCAGCCGTCTCCTTCATCTTGGTGAGGATGAAGGCGCTGATCTGGCTCGGGCTGTACTTCTTGGAGTGCGCCTCGACCCAGGCGTCGCCATTGTCGCCGGAGATGATGCGGTAGGGAACCAGACCCTGGTCCTTCTTGGTCAGCGGATCGTCGAAGCGGCGGCCGATCAGACGCTTGATCGCGAAGAGGGTGTTTTCCGGATTGGTGACGGCCTGACGCTTGGCCGGCTGGCCGATCAGCCGCTCGCCGCCCTGGCTGAAGGCGACCATCGACGGCGTGGTGCGCGCACCTTCCGCATTCTCGATGACCTTGGCGCTGCCGCCTTCCATCACGGCGACGCACGAGTTCGTGGTGCCGAGGTCGATACCGATCACTTTGCTCATGTTCAGCCTCTTTCGTTCGGCAGATGCGTGGCGGCCCGTCTGGTCCGGCACCGCCGCGATCCCCATTGGGTCGGTGAAACGTCGGTGGAGCGCTTGAGGGTCCTGGCCCTTGGGGTCTAATCCTTGGGGTACGGCCCGTGCTGGCGGAGATATAGGCGGAGCCGTTTCGGGCTGCAACAGGGTGGCTGCCCTTTCGACCCGCAAAAGCGGGGAAAAGCTGTGCCGTCCAGTCCGGCGCATCATGCCTCCCGATGCCGGGCCCATGCACCTGATATGGATGTGGCGAATGCGCTGACGGTACAATCGAATACCGCCGTATTCAAAAAAAGGATGATGAATATCCGGATATTCACCGCTTCTGATTCAACTCGTCACGTGTATTACAAGTCAATAATGGTTCGTGTATGAACTAACCGAGCGCATTAACTTTTCATTAACAAGCAACCGCGTGCAAGGCACTCTCCAGTCAATTCGGAGTTGTTGTAATTGTTCATGGTCTGGCGAATCTAATAGTGAAAACCCAAAAGGAATATGCTATCTCCTTTTTGCAATGAGGATTGACCGCAATGAGTCGAGCCAGCGACGTTTCATGCCGTCGTCGCCTCAGCTTGCGGTTCCGTGCAAAGCCGGCAGCACAGATGTGAAAGGGAAGCGCGATGATGGACGAACGACGCGACGTGGCCATGGCCATCAAGTCTTGCCTGGACAGCCTGTTGAGCGACGCGGCGCGTTGCGATCTGGATGACCTGGCGCGTTTCATCAGCCTCGCCGCGCTTGCCGCGGAAGAGGCGGCGGTCGCCCACGATCCCAAGACGATCCATCTGAAGGCCCTGATGGCCAGCGGCGCCGGTCACTGCTGACCGGCGTTTCCGCGATTTGGAGCCTTACAGTATTTCCGCGTTGCGGATGGCGTCGTCGATCCGGCCCAGCATCTCGGCGCAGGATTCGTCGCCATCCATCAACCCGGGCAACGCAAAGCTGAACATGGCGACCGCGGCGTCGTCGGAACGGTCCGCCCCGATCAGCCACAGGTAATGTGTTTCGGCCCGGCCATCCTCCAGCGTGCGCATCATCGCCTGGGCGATCACCGCACCATCGGCCCGGCTTTCCACGGACCGGTCGCCTGCCCGCGGGTCCTGCGGCCGGACGAAACGCACTGCCATTTCCCGCAGGGTGCCGGCCACGCCGCCGGAGTCCGGACGCGGCACCACCCGGTCGGTCACGAGGCGCAGCACCCCGGCGGCCGGCGGGGGCGGACGGAAGGTGCCGACGGGCTGTCCCTCATGCTCCTCCACATCCACAGCCCAGCCGGGCGGCAGGCGGAACCGCACCGTATCGGCCCAGCCGATGTCGGAGCCCGTCCCGTCGGCTCCTCCACCTGATCCCCCTTCTGCTCCAGGCGTGTCGTGCGCCATCGCTCGCTCCCGCGGTTGCCGCGCGCCTCGCAGAGGCGCGCCAGGGCCGGCACCATAGGCGCCGGCACCGGCCCCGCCAATGCCATAGGCAGCATCCGGCGCTGTGATTTCACGCGATCCGCCCGGAACCGCTCTGGGGAACCGGTCCTGGAACCAGCCGGAAGTCGCGGTTCAGGCCGTCATTCGGGGATCAGGAACTGCACGCCCAACCAGCGCCAGCGTCCGTCCGCGGTCGGCAGGGTGCAGTTGACACGGGCGCGGCCCGGTGGGAAGGCGTCCTTGATGCGGACCTCCACCCGGTCGTCGGCGATGCGCTCCAGTGCGGTACGGCCCTGGCCGGCGGCGAAACAAGCCAGCTTGGAGCTGTCGCCCACCCCGTCGGCGATGGTGAAGCCCAGCGGCGGCGGGTTGACGGTGACCAGCGGATCGTCGGGTGTCAGGTCCGACACCGGCAGCGGCAGGGCGTTGGCCGCCAACTCGAACCGGTCGGCGCTGCCATAGGTCTCGTTCATGACGAAGCGCGGCAGTCCCCAGGGGTCGGCCTGCGGATGCAGCACGCCCGATTGCTGGCCGAAGGCGGCGGTGAAACCCTGGTCCATCACCAGCTGGCGCACGGCAAGCGAATATTCGCCCTGCGGATAGGCGAAGACCGTCGGCCGCCGCCCCAGCTCCGTCTGGAACCGGTCGGACATCCGGCGCAGGTCGGCGGCCAACTGATCGGGGCTGCGGGCGAGCATCGACTGGGTCGAGGTGCCGAGCGCGCCGATGGTGACGCCGGACGCCGCCAGCTGCCGGATTTCAGTCCAGGTCATGTGGGCGGGGGAGCCGCGGTCGACCGCGTCGGTGGCGACGAAGAGGGTGAAGGGCAGGCCGGCGGCCTTCAGCCGGGGCCATGCCTCGGCGTAGGCGGACCGGCTGGCCTCGTCGATGGTGATCGCGACCGTGCGGTCGGGCAGCGGCTTGCCGGTGCGCAACGCCTCCAGGATCGTCGGCAGCGGCAGGACGCGGTACTCGCCGTCGGTCAACTCGTCCAGATGCGCCTCGAACTGGTCGATGCGGATGCTGATGGACGGGTTCTGGTCCTCGCCGAAGCGATCATAGGCGAAGACGACCGCGCTTGCGCCGGTCGGAGAGGCGGCGGCGGCCCGAGACGCCGGCGCGAGCACGGTCCAGACGGACAGCGCGGCGGCGGCAAGAACCCTGACGGCACGACGGAACGGCATGGCGGCCTGTGGAAACGGCTGGCCGGGGCGACCTCCGTCCCGACGCAAAGGATGTGCCATACTCCCCGCCGCTCGAACAAGCGCGGACCGCCGCTTTCCGGCTGAGGGCTGCGATGCGATGCGCGCGTGCAACAATGGACTGCCGCCACGGCGGAAAACCGCCCGGTGGCTGCTGCCAGCCGGCCCCTTTCCGGCGAGATCGGGGAGCGGTCCTACATCAGCCTCCCGCCCGCGGCGGCATCGGTCAGCAGCGGGTAGCGTTCGGCGTCCGGCAGCTGATAGTGCC
The DNA here is from genome assembly GCF_001305595.1 of Azospirillum thiophilum. NCBI lineage: Bacteria > Pseudomonadati > Pseudomonadota > Alphaproteobacteria > Rhodospirillales > Azospirillaceae > Azospirillum > Azospirillum thiophilum. The sequence continues at coordinate 959,268 of NZ_CP012401.1, read as the reverse complement.
ACCATTCCGATGGGTAATGCTCCCAGCCGGCAGCGGTCATCACGCCCAGAAGCAGGGCGCGGTTGCGCTGCTGGTCCGCCGTCAGGTCGCTGCGGCCATGGTGGGACCGCTCGGTCATCGCATCGAACCCGGTGCCCATGTCCAGCGGCGTGCCGGCGGCGTCGACCAGCGTCAGGTCGATTGCCACGCCACGGGTGTGGTTGGAGCCCAGCCGCGGGTCGGCGATGTAGGTCGGGTCGGGAAAGGCGTGCCAAAGCCGCCATTGCGCCTCGGCCGGGCGGAAGGCATCGTACACCCGCAGCCGGCAGCCGATGCCGCGCGCCAGCCGGATGGCGTCGGCCAGCCGGCGGGCGGCGTCGGGATGCAGCAGGCACACGGGCGCGCGGTAGATCGGGGCGCCCGACAGGTTGTCGGCGGTGGCGTAAAGCAGCTCCAGATCGATGTCGAATGCCGGAGGCACGATTTCGGTCAGCATGGAATGGGCAGCCGTCGGCGTATTTATCGGGATGGCCGTCGTCTAGCATGGCTGCGGAGCCTTCTGCCATGGTCGCGGGGCTGCCATGCCCGCTGCGGCCTGCGCTGCGGGATTGTGCCCGGTCCGGGTTCTGTGATGAAGGGATGCCGCGGTTTGAGCGTTTGGGAAGATGGGGCGATGAAGGTACTGGGTCTGGATACGGCGACGTCCGGCTGTTCGGCCGCTCTGTGGGAAGGGGCTGCTGAGGGCGCCGGCCTGGGACGATCCGCGCGGGTGACCGTGCGGCGCAGCGCCCCGATGGCGCGCGGACAGGCGGAGGTGCTGGTGCCGCTGGCGCAGGAGGTGCTGGCGGAGGCCGGCGCCGGCTTCGCCGATCTCGATCGCATCGCCGTCACCATCGGACCCGGCGCCTTCACCGGGCTGCGCATCGCGCTGGCCGCGGCGCGCGGTATCGCCGTCGCTCGGGACATCCCTGTGGTCGGCATCACCAGCTTCGACGCCATCGCCCATGGCGTGCCGGAAACGGAACGCGCCGGCCGTCCCCTGCTGGTCGCCGTCGACAGCCGGCGGGCCGAACCCTTCCTGCAACTCTACGACGGGGCGCTGGCGCCGCTGGGCGACCCGGCGATGCCCGACCCGGCGGCGATCCCCGACTGGCTCGCCGCACTCTGCCCGCCCGGGCCGCTGCTGCTGGCCGGCGATGCCGCCGCGGCGCTGGCGCCGCTGCTGACCGGCCGCGCGGAACTGGCACTGGCCGCCGGTGACGGACTGCCGGATGCCGCTGTGGTGGCTGCGCTCGGGGCCTGCCGCCCGGCAGGGCTTCCGGTCGACCCTTTCTACCTGCGTCCGCCCGACGTCACGCTGCCGAAAGCGGGTGCGCAAGGCGGGAGAGCCGGGGCATGAGCGCCCATTCCGTCCCTGCCCCGCTCCCCTGCCCCGCCGCCATCCGTCTCCATTGCGCCGGTCCGCTGGAGGCCGTGGTGGTGGCGGCCCTGCAGCGGGCCTGCTTTCCGGAAGACCCGTGGGACGACGCCTCGGTCGCTACCCTGACCGCCCCACCCACCGGCTTCGCCGTCATCGCGCTGGATGGGCAGGAGCAGCCGGTCGGTTTCGCGATGGCCCGTGTCACGGCGGAGGATGCGGAGATCCTTGCCATCGGCGTGCTGCCGCAGGCCCGGCGGGGCGGCATCGGCCGGTGTCTGGTCGAGGCGGTTGCCGCCGGGTCGCATGGACGGGGAGCGACTGCGCTGTTTCTTGAAGTCGCCGAAGACAACCAAGAGGCTTGGACTCTATACAAGGTCTGTGGCTTCTTTTCGGTCGGCCGACGTCCCGGATACTACAGGCGGCGCGACGGCCGGGTTGCGGCGCTTGTCCTGCGCCGCAATCTCGACGGGGCATAGGGGTTAATTTTTCCGCACGATCAGGCGGTGGATACCCTCCGGTTCATCCTTTCGTTCGGGTTGGACAGACAGAATGCTGTGTCCCAATTCCGACAAGGATCGTGGAACGTTTTCCAAGGGTTCACCCGCATTGAGCCGGACTTCGAGGGTCTGCCCCGCGTCCATCCGTTCCACCATCAACTTGGTCTTGACGAAGGTTAACGGACAAACCTGCGAGGTGATGTCGAGAAACAAGTCTGTGGAGCTTTTTTCAGCCACCGATTCCTCTTTGTTTCAAAGGATGGATATTGCACGCGGCAGAAAACCTCTTTATATGGAGAGGTACGAATGCCGCGGAGCAAGCTTACATGAGCAACGGGTCCCCTTCCAACGCGCTGTTGTCTCTGACCACGGAGATCGTGGCGGCGCATGTCTCCAACAATACAGTCGCACTGACCGATCTTCCGACACTGATCGAACAGGTCTACAAGTCGCTGGCCAACGTCGGCACCGAACCGGTGGTGGCGGAAGAGCGGCCACAGCCGGCCGTGCCGATCAAGAAGTCGGTCACGCCCGACTATATTGTGTGCCTGGAAGACGGCAAGAAGCTGAAGATGCTGAAGCGCCATCTGAAGACGGCGTACAATATGACCCCAGAAGAATATCGCGATCGCTGGGGCCTGCCGGCCGACTACCCGATGGTGGCGCCGAACTATGCCCGCCAGCGCAGCTCGCTGGCCAAGCAGATCGGCCTCGGCACCCGCGCCCGCCGCGGCGCCTGAGCTTCGAAGCCGGCCGCCAGGGGCGGCTGCATGGCGGCCGGGCTCCGGAACGGGTTCCTTGCTCCATGCCCGCTTCCCGCCCGCCGCGACTTCCGGCGGGCTTCCGGCTGTTGAGGCATCCCTTGCGGCAGCGTGCCTTGTGTGGCGGCAGGCATGACCGGATCGAGACGCTGCATGATGCCGGTTGACCGGCAACCGGCGGATCGTGTTATGCCTTGCGTTGCGTGCGACGCAGATCGTTCCGACGCGGCCGCCCCGGCCCGGCGGCGGCCGGCGTGGCGCATCGTCCCGAACCATCGCAGCGGACCGTCGACATGGCTGATGCAAGCTTGGACCAGCCGGACCTGACCCGGACGAGCCCTGAGCGTGGCGAGGAGTCCGTACCGGAGGCTCTTGGCGCCAAGGTGACGGACGGCATCCGGCTGGGCACCCTGGAGGTGCGGCTGGCGCAATCCGCTGCTGAGATCGACTGGGCGCAGGCTTTGCGCTATCGCGTCTTCTACGAAGAGATGGCGGCGGTCCCCTCTCCGGCGATGCAGGCTGAGCGCCGGGATTTCGACGATTACGACGGCGTTGCCGACCATCTGCTGGTCATCGACCACGCCCGCGGCAACGGTCCCGACATGGTGGTCGGCACCTACCGCCTGATCCGGCGGCCGGCCGCCGAGAAGGTCGGGCGCTTCTATTCCAGCGACGAGTACGACATCGGCCCGCTGCTCGCCTACCCCGGCGAGATCCTGGAGCTGGGGCGGTCCTGCGTCGATGCCGGCTACCGCTCGCGCGGCAGCATGCAGCTGCTGTGGCAGGGCATCGCCGCCTATGTCTTCCAGCATGACATCGCCCTGATGTTCGGCTGTGCCAGCCTGCCGGGTACCGATCCCGATGCCCTGGCCGAGCCGCTGGCCTACCTGCACCATCATCATCTGGCCCCGCCGGATCTCCGGGCAAGGGCGCTGCCGGAGCGCTATGTCTCACTCGACCGGATGGCGAAGGATCGCGTCGACCCGAAGCGGGCTCTGAACGTGCTGCCGCCGCTGATCAAGGGCTATCTGCGCCTGGGCGGCTTCATCGGCGACGGCTCGGTCATCGACCACCAGTTCAACACCACCGATGTCTGCATCGTCGTGAAGACCGATCTGATCACCGACAAGTATTTCAAGCATTACGAACGTCGCAGCCGCGACAGTCAAACCGGCTGAGGACGTCATGAACCGAACCGCGCGCGCCCTCGGCTCGTCCGGACGCGGGGCTTTGCGCCTGACGCTGTACCTGGTGTGGACGCTGCTGCTGATCCCGCTCCAGGCGTTGGCGGTTGCGCGGGGCTGGCGGCTCTGCCGCACCCTGCCGCCCTTCTATCACCGGATCTGCACCCGGTTGATGGGGCTGGACGTGGTGGTGCGCGGCGAGCGGGCGGCCGGGGGGCCGGTTCTGTTCGTGTCCAACCATTCCTCCTACCTGGACATCACGGTGCTCGGCTCGCTGATCCCGGGGTCCTTCGTCGCCAAGACGGAGGTCGGGAGCTGGCCCTTCTTCGGCGTGCTTGCCAGGTTGCAGCGCACGGTCTTCGTGGAGCGCAAGGCGCGCTCGACGGTCGACAAGCAGCGCGACGACATGGGTGGGCGGCTCGATGCCGGCGACAGCCTGATCCTGTTCCCGGAGGGCACCTCCAGCGACGGCAACCGTACCCTGCCCTTCAAGACCGCCCTGTTCGCCGTCGCCGCCCGGCGCATCGACGGCCGTCCGCTGACGGTGCAGCCGGTCAGCATCGCCCCGACCCGGCTGGACGGCATCCCGATGGGCATCGCCTTCCGCCCTTTCTATGCCTGGTACGGCGACATGGATCTGGTGCCGCACCTGTGGCAGGCCTTCCGCCTGGGCGGCATGACGGTGGAGGTGGAGTTCCATCCGCCGGTGACCATCGACGGCTTTTCCAGCCGCAAGGCGCTGGCCGACCATTGCCAGCGCGTGATCAGTCAGGGTGTGGCCCGCGCCATATCCGGCCGTACCGACGTTCAGCCCCCTGCCAAAGGAGCCGCGCCGCCCGCTCCCGCTCCCGCTCAGCCCGCCAGGGATCCGGCGCACGGGAGTGCTTGATTCCGCTCTTGTGTCCGCCGGGGCAGTCGCCTATAAACAGCGGGCGCGCGGGTGTAGCTCAATGGTAGAGCAGAAGCTTCCCAAGCTTACGACGAGGGTTCGATTCCCTTCACCCGCTCCAGATGTCGCGCTGACCTGCGGCTTTTTCCTTCTCTTGAAATTTTGTGCCGAAAAAGAGCGGTTCGCGCCGATGGGCGTGAATGGGCGCTCTCTTTTGCGTTGGTGTCTTCTCCGATGGGGCGGTTGCCGGGGGTGGGCAGGATCGCTGAGGCTGGGTGGGGTCGTCCGCCGTCCGGAAGGCCGCCATCCGGAAGGGAAACACCCATGCCGCCCATCGAACGAGCCCGACGCCTGAGCCGGTCCCTGCAGGCGCGCTTCCGCATCGACCTGTTCTCGGCCCTGGTGGAACGGGATTTCGAACGCCGGCTGGCGGAAGTCATCCTGGAGGCCGAGCGCGAGGCGTATCGGCGGGGATGCGAGGCGGCCTTGGCCGGAATGGCCGGCCCCGCCACTGCCAATCCCGGGGAGGATGCGGCGGTCAATCCATCTCCGGCAATGGATAAGGGTGCGCGGGCGGCTGGGATGCCCATGACCATGTGAGGCCGGCCCGTTCGGCGCAGCCGTAATGCCAGGGGCGCTGGTCGCCGTGCCCGGCCCAATGCGGGTCGCCGACACGGATCGGCCGCCCGCAGCCACAGCAGGGCGGGCCACTCCGCCCGGTCCGTCCGCCGGATGCGCGCACAGCCCCGGTCTTCGCTGGCTTTGGTTCCCATCCCAGGGACGCGGGATGCCGTCCATACAGCGCCATTCTCGAATTCCCCGTTTTCGACGATCCTCCGATCTCGACCCGAACACATCGATGACAATGCGATCGTGGCGGAGTGAGAATGCCTATGCGAGGCCATATTGCCAACGGCAAGGATGGACAGGATCCAACCCGAAATCGCCTATCCGGTTCGTTATCAGGCGGTGTCTTCCTGTGGCCGGATCCGGAACGGGCCGAGAGTTAGAACAATAATCACGGCGTCTTTCGTGTGACCTTCCGTGATCGATCGGTCCGGCCGTCGAAGATCCGGCTCCAGTCGTCTTTCGGTCCTTTTCCAGTCATACAACTGTCACCACCCGGTCGACGGCTCCGGCCTTGTGCCCGCCCTGCCCCCTGCCCTGGCCGCTCCCGCCGCATGGCGAAGGCCGGGCCTGTCCCGATTGCCCCCGGCGACCGGCGGGAACATTCGGGCCGGCGTCCGGGTTGTGGCAACGACGGGGATGCATGGGAGGACCTGCCGCTATGGAAAAAGACGCGATCGTCGATACGCTCAACGATCTGATCCGCATCGTCGAGGACAGCCACGAAGGCTACCGGCAGGCGGCGGAGTCCGCCCAGGACGAGGACCTGAAGGCCTTGTTCAACGATCTTGCCGCGCAGCGCGGCGCCATCGTGCGCGAGATCCAACGGCTGGTGGCCGAACAGGGCGGGGCACCCGACATGGGCGGCACCATGATGGGCGGAGCCCACCGCTTCTTCCTCGGGTTGAAGTCGGCCGTTCTCGGCCATGACCGTGCCGCCATCATCGCCGAGGTCGAGCGCGGCGAGACGGAGTGCCTGCGCCGCTATGACGAGGCGATGGCGAGGGAGCTTCCCCTGCCCATCACCGCGGTGATCGCCCAGCATCTCGACCGCATCCGGGTCGACCGTGATCGCATGGCGGCCCTGCGCGGGGTGGTGGCGTGATGGTGCGTCGCAGCATTGCCGGGGGTCGGGAGCGGGCGTAGGCTTTCCCGGTGTGGTCCTGCCACAGCACCACCGCCCATCCGGCTTTGGTGGCCGGATGCCGGTTCCACCTGGACATGGATTGATGAACAGCGAAAAACCGAACACAGACCCGGTTGCCAACGAACTGGTCACGAAGGGCGCCTTCGCCCTCTACCACGCCGAAAACGCCCACCGCGTGGCCGAGTTCAAGAAGTCCAAGAATGCCGAAGCGGCGATCGCCGCCGATTTCGACGCCTACCGCTCCCGCTATCTGCGGAAGTTCAGGGACGTCTTCGACAGCCTGTCCGAACAGGGCCTGACCGTCACCCGCGCAGTGTGATCCGGGGCCAAGCGCGCCAGTCCGGCCCCGTTCGTCCCGGCCTCATTCACCCTGACGTCCCGGCCCCCCGATCCCCGCCGCTGCCGCACGGCGCCGGTCCGCCGCGGCCAGCACCGCGAGGCGCCCGGCGGGGTCGAGCACCCTCCAGGCGATGATGTCGTCGAGCTTGCGGTAACAGCCGACGCAGACGTCCGACTGGTCCAGCGTGCAAAGCCGGATGCAGGGGGACGGCACATGGTCGCCGGGCGGCGTTTCAGGCGGTGCTTGCATCATGGCGCGACTGTGCCAAAGAGCGCGCCGTCGCGGCAAGCCCTCCGCACCCAGTTCGAAATCGAATGGGAAAGCGGCCGGCTGGCCGCTATACTGCGCGCCATGGCCCGCATGCTGTTCCTTCGCGACATCGACGCCGACGTGCAACTGCGCTGTTGCGCCTGTGGGCATGGCGGCGTGCTGCCCCGTGCCATGCTGGAACGGCGTTTCGGCCCCAACTACCCGGTGTTGTCGATCGCGCCGCATTACCGCTGCTCGCGGTGCGACTCCCGCGACACCGAAAGCCGGCCGATCGTGGCCGAACCACCGGCCGCGGCGAACGGGGAGCCATCCTTCGACGCTCCGCTGGCAGCGCTGAACGGCCTGCTCGCATCGCTGCGAGGCGAAACCGGCGATGCCGAGCCGGAGGCGCCGCGCGGCAAGCCGGCCCACCCGCTGTCCGACCTTCCACTGTCTGACCTGGTCGCCGACGGCCCGGCCGGGGATGGGGCCGATCCGCTGTGGGAACCCGTCTCGCTGGCCGACATGGCGGCCCGCCTGGGGGATGCCCGGCCCTCCGACGAGGATGCGGCAGGTTGGGACGATCTCCCGGCCAAGGCGCCCGTGCGGCACATCTCGAAGGCCGCCGCTGCTGCTGCCGACGACGAGGACGAGGCACTGACGGCGATGCGCCGGTTGCTGGATCAGGCCGATTGGTCGGACGAAGCGCCGGACGAACGGGACGTCGCTGACGGCCCCTTCGGCGGCGAGGATGCCGGCGAGGAGCCGCTGGCGGCCTTTTCGCACAAGGTCCTGGTGCGCAACGATTTCGAGGATGAAGCGGCGGACGAGGACTTCGCTCCCTGGCGGAGGATGGTCGCCGGCGGTGTCCCGGACGAACCGGAAGAGGACGATCCGGAGGACGAACACGGCGACGACGAACATGACGGCGAAAACGGCGAGGACGAGCCGTCCGATGACGATATCCTGTCCTTCGCCATCCGCGACCCGGAAAGGCCCGTGCAGCGCCCGGCCGGGCCGGTGGGGAAGCCGCCTGCGCAACGACCCGGCGCCGGTGAACCGCTCGACTTCGACCAGCACCGCGCCGAACGGCGCGCCCAGCGCCCGCCCCCGCCACCCGAGGACGAGGGCGGCTTCGACCGGACACTGGCGGCACTGCGGTCGATGATCGAGGATGCGGCGAACGATTCCGACGACGAGGCGCCTCCCATGCCGCGCAAGATGCGTGGTGCCGGGAAGACGGCCGATAAGGCAGCCGGAAAGACGGCTGGCCGGGAGGAGGCTGACCGGGGGAAGGCTGATCGGGAGGAGGCTGGCCGGGAGGACGGGGAAAGCCTGCGGCCCGGCCGGGATGCCGCCGGCGATGGCTGGCCGGTGGCGAAGGCCGATCCGGAACCGGAGGAACTCCCCCCGGAGCCGGCGCCGTCCGGCCGCCGTTCCGCCCAGGAACGCGAAATCGAAGAGGCGATGAGGGCTCTGCGCGGGCTGATCGAGGAAGAGATGCCGCTGGAACCGCCACCGCCGCCGCCGCCGGCACCGTCGAAGCCCCGTGCCGGCAAGCAGCGCCCACCGGCCCTCCCCGAGCCGACGATGACGGAGAATGATGTTCCTCCGCATGGCGGCAAGCCGGCCGCCGAACCGACTCCCCTCAGCAAGACCATCGCCGCCCTGCGCGGCATGCTGGAACTGGACGGCCGCCGCAAGCGGTGACACCGGCAGGCGCCGGCCGGTAGGTGGTTCCCTGAAAGTTCTGCCGGGCCTGCGGCAGAGGACGGCCGTTCACCTCCGCAGGCGCTTTTCCTGCATGATCTCCAGCTGGAGCTGCTGGATTTCGGTCAGGCGCTGCCATTGGCGCTGGATCAGGTAATCCATCTTCTCGTGCAGGTGCCGGATTTCCAGCTCGGCCTTCAGATTGACGCGGTAGTCGTTTTCGGAGCGCAGGCGGTCCTTCGATTCCTGCCGCTTCTGACTCATCATGATGACCGGAGCCTGGATGGCGGCGAGGCAGGACAGCACCAGGTTCAGCAGGATGAAGGGATAGGGATCGAAGGCCCGTGTCTCGCCTTCGATCATGTTGACGATCATCCACAAGCCGAGGAAGAAGCCGAAGGAGGTCAGGAAGGCCCAGCTGCCGCCGAAGCTGGCGAGGCCGTCGGCGAGCCTTTCGCCCAGCGTGCGGTGGTCGTCATATTCCTCTTCCGGATTCTCGGCCAGGGTGTCATGGCGGGCGAGGCTTTCGGCGACCTCGCGGTCCAGCTCGCTCAGCTCGCCATGCTCGGCCTGCAGCAGTTCGGCGACATAGAGTGAGCGGTAACGCGCCAGCTCCTGCCGGCTGATCTGGGCGTCAGGCTCAAGATGCGGGTGGTCGAGGCGGATGCGGTCGGCCAGGTTGGGGCGCAGGGCGTCCAGCGCGATCAGGTCGCGCTTGGGGCGCCGCTTGCCGCTGACTGCGCAGGACTGCCGCTTGGACAGGGTGTCGGCAGCATCCTCGTGGTTTTCGGCAGCGAGGTTCGGCACGACGGATTCATCGCCGTCCTGCGGTGGATCCTGATGATCGGTCATGATGTCGCCCCCCTGGCATGTGCGATCCGGCGCGGGCGACTTTATGCCCGATCATTTTGACAAGCCGGTTAAATCGCTGAAAGACAGCGGAGCCGGACCAAGGGAAAAACTATTGGGAAGGCTGGGGACTCGTCCCGCCGCTGGAACGGCCGGCCGGCCGGCTGCCGGGAAAGGATGACGGCGCGTTCATCATCGCCCGCCAAAGGAAAAAGGGGCCGCCTTGCGGCAGCCCCCTATCCTTACCTGTGTGGTGTTTTCCGGCCGGGACCGGTGTCAGCCGATGCGCCAGACATCCGGGCTGGTTTCCAGACGCTTCAGGACGGCCACCCGCTGCTGCTCGATCTCCTCGGGCAGACGGTCGCCGAAGCGGTTGAACAGCTCCTCCTGGTCCTTCGCCTCGGCTTCGGCCTCCTTGCGGTCGATGTCCATGATCTTGGCGAACTTGTCGGCTGGGAAGTTCAGGCCCGACCAGTTCAGATCCTGGTAGCGCGGCGAGTAGCCGAAGGGCGATTCGGCGACGTCGCCGGCCCGCCCGCGGACGCGGTCGACGATCCATTTCAGGACGCGCATGTTATCGCCGAAGCCCGGCCAGACGAACTTGCCGTTCTCGTCCTTGCGGAACCAGTTGACGCGGTAGATGCGCGGCAGGTTTTCCACCTTGTCTTCCATCGACAACCAGTGGTTCCAGTAATCCGCCATGTTGTAGCCGCAGAAAGGCAGCATGGCGAACGGGTCGCGCCGGATGGCGGCCTGGCCGACGGCGGCGGCGGTGGCCTCCGAGCCCATGGTCGCGGCCCAATAGACGCCCTCGCGCCAGTTGTAGGCCTCGAACACCAGCGGGAAGGTCTTCGACAGGCGGCCGCCGAAGATGAAGGCGCTGATCGGAACGCCGGCCGGATCCTCCCAGGCCGGGTCGATCGACGGGCACTGTGCCGCAGGCGCGGTGAAGCGGGAGTTCGGATGGGCGGCGGGACGGCCGGACCCCGGGGTCCAGTCCTTGCCCTGCCAGTCGATCAGGTGTTCCGGCGCCTCGTCCGTCAGGCCTTCCCACCACACGTCACCGTCGTCGGTCAGCGCGACGTTGGTGAAGATGACGTTGTGGTCCAGCGTCTTCAGCGCGTTCGGGTTCGACTTGACGCTGGTGCCGGGGGCGACGCCGAAGAAGCCGGCCTCCGGGTTGATGGCGCGCAGCGTGCCGTCCGGCTGCGGCTTGATCCAGGCGATGTCGTCGCCGATGGTGCGGACCTTCCAGCCCTCGAACTCCTTCGGCGGCACCAGCATGGCGAAGTTGGTCTTGCCGCAGGCCGACGGGAAGGCGGCGCCGACATAGGTCTTCTCGCCGGTGGGGCTTTCCACGCCCAGGATCAGCATATGCTCGGCCAGCCAGCCCTGTTCGCGGCCCATGGAGGACGCGATGCGCAGCGCGAAGCACTTCTTGCCGAGCAGCGCATTGCCACCATAGCCGGAGCCGTAGGAGACGATGCGGTGCTCTTCGGGGAAATGGACGATGTACTTGTTCTGCGCGTTGCAGGGCCACGGCACGTCGGCCTGGCCGGGCTCCAGCGGGGCGCCGATCGAATGCAGGCAGGGAACGAAATCGCCGTCGCCCAGGATGTCCAGCACCTTCTGGCCCATGCGGGTCATCAGGCGCATGTTGACGGCGACATAGGGGCTGTCGGAGATCTGCACGCCGATATGCGCGATGTCGGAGCCGAGCGGACCCATGCTGAACGGCACCACATACAGGGTGCGGCCGCGCATGCAGCCCTCGAACATGGCGTCCAGCTTGGCCTTCATCTCCTCCGGGGCCATCCAGTTGTTGGTCGGACCGGCCTCCTCCCGCGTGCGCGAGCAGATGTAGGTGCTGTCCTCGACACGGGCGACGTCGCCCGGATCGGAGCGGCAGAGGAAGGAGTTTTGGCGCTTGGCCTCGTTCAGGCGGATGAAGGTGCCCGCTTCCACCATCTCGTTGCAGAGACGGTCATATTCCTCCTGCGAGCCGTCGCACCAGTGAACGCGCTCCGGTTGGCATTTCAGCGCGATCTCCTCGACCCAGGCCAGGAGCTTCTTGTTCCGCGTCCGCGTATGTCCAGTCATGTCGTCCCTCTCGAAGGCTGGGCCGGTATCGCCGCGCCGGGCGCGCCCTCTGCGGGCTCCCGCAGCCGATCCGGCCGTTCTTTCGTCCGTAGTCGTGTCAGATGGAAAGCAGTCGCCGCGTCAGCGCGGCGCCGGTCCGAACGGGCGGCCGGGCCGGCAGCCCGCCGCGGCCCGCGGCACCGGAAGGGCGCGGTGACGATACGGTGCGAAAGGCGGTCCTGAAGCGACAGGTCTGGGGGCCGATGGCCCGGACGGGAAACGGGTCGATCCGTTATGGTCCACTGAAGTGTTCTCCTGGTTGCGCTGGTCGCACGCCGCTTTCTTGTTTTTGGTGCGGCGTCCGTGAGATGTCGAAGCGACCTCTCGGCTGGTCGTTCGGGCTGACGGTTGGCTGCTCGTCTCTCTCGGTCTTCGGTTCTTTTTTCGTCGGCCGTTCTGTCGTTTCTTGTCGGTCGGCGTTTTTTGTCGCTTGCCGTTTCTTGTCGGTCACCGGCCCCGGTCACCGGCCTTGGTGGCGGGGGCCGTCAGGGCCCTCCGTCTCCCCGGCTGTTGCGATCCCGGATGTTGCGTCTCCGGTTGGTCCCGATCCGTCCTGCGGCCCGGCCAGCAAGTGCAGCGCCAGTTTAGCCGATTCGGGGTCCTGGATTCTCTGCTCAAAATCGACGCGGGCGACGTACCCCCCGCGTCGCAGGTCGCATCCCTCCGGATCCACGCCGGTCACGCTCCAGCCGTCCGCCGCTCCGTTTGCGGAGGGGGCCAGCCGGGAGCCGTACCCCTCGGCATTCAGGCGGCCGATCAGATCGGCCTCCGCCGCCGCCAGGGCGGGAGCGGCGCCGGGGAAATCCAGCTCGGCAGCGGACAGCCAGTGGATGCGGCCGAAGCCGGCGACCAGATGGGCGCGTTCCACCGAGACGCGGTAGATCGCGAAGTCGGCGAAGCCGGCATAGAGGGCGGCATCGGGATGGCGTCGCAGGTAGCGGGCGCGGTGTGCCGGATCGTCCGACCGGGTGGCCCGGCCCAGCACCGACAGGCGGGCGCCGGTCAGCGGCCGCTCCAGCCCGGCGGTGCCGTCGAACAGCAGGCCGACCCGGTCATCGGCCAACAGGTTGCGCGTATGGTCGGCAAGCGTCGACAGCAGAAGCAGCGGGCTGCCGTCCTGGTCGAGAGCCACCAGGACCAGCGAGGGGTAGGGCCAGCCGGCGGCATCGGCCGGGCTGTCCACATCGGCCGGGCCGTCCGCCGTCCGCTGCGCGGTCGCCAGCGCGGCGCGGTCGCAGGCGCGCATCAGGCGCCGGGCGCGCTCGGCCGGTGACGGGCCGGCAGGCAACGACGTCGCGCCCTCTCTCCCGTCGGAAGCAGTGCCGGACGGAGATGAGGCAGGAAGGGCGTTCGAAAAACTCATGCCGAAACGAGTGCGTTCTCCCGAGCAGCGCCGTTGTCCGGTGCCGCATTGACGCCATATTGGACCATGCAAATGCTGCGGGAAAAGAGAAAACTGCCGCTGCAGGCCGGACTCTGGCATAAGTATTGGAAAGACCACTCGTCCTATGCCTGATGTTTCCGCTAACATTACTGGCTCCTCCCGCAACCCTCCCTTCCCGCCCCATCAGGAACCCATTACGACCATGGCCCACACCGTCGCCCTGGTGGATGACGACCGCAACATCCTGGCCTCGGTCTCCATCGCCCTGGAAGCCGAAGGATTCGACGTGCGCACCTATACCGACGGCGCCGAGGCGCTGCGCGGCCTGACGCAACGCCCCCCCGACCTCGCCGTGCTCGACATCAAGATGCCGCGTATGGACGGGATGGAGTTGCTGCAACGTCTGCGTCAGACCAGCCAAATGCCCGTCATCTTCCTGACCAGCAAGGACGACGAGCTGGACGAGCTGATGGGCCTGCGCATGGGCGCGGACGACTACATCAAGAAGCCCTTCTCGCAGCGCCTGCTGATCGAGCGCATCCGGGCGCTGCTGCGGCGCGAGGCGCTGCGTGGCGAGACCGCCGACGCCGATCCAGGCCAGATCGTCACCCGGGGTCCCCTGCTGCTGGACGGCGCCCGCCATGCCTGCAGCTGGAACGGCCAGCCGATCGACCTGACGGTGACCGAATTCCTGCTGGTCCGGGCGCTGGCCCAGCGGCCGGGGCATGTGAAGAACCGCGACCAGCTGATGGACGCGGCCTATGGCGAGCATGTCTATGTCGACGACCGCACCATCGACAGCCACATCAAGCGGCTGCGCAAGAAGTTCAAGGCCGTCGACCCCGACTTCGCCCAGATCGAAACGCTCTATGGCGTCGGCTACCGGTACAAGGAGTAGCGCGGTGCCGGCGGCCGGCGGCGGCCGGTGGCGGCGCGGCGTGTCGCCGCTGACGCTGCGCATCCTGGCGGTCAACGTCCTGGCGCTGCTGGTGCTGCTGGCAGGCCTGCTCTATCTCGGCCGCTACCAGGACCGGCTGATCCAGGCCGAGACCGAGGCGCTGGCGACCGAGGCGCGCATCTTCGCCTCCGCGCTCGGCGAGGGGGCGGTGAACCGCATCCTGACCGCCCCGTCCCCCACCGGCGACGAGAGCGGCGAACGGTTCGAGCTGGCGCCCGAGCTGGCCCGGCCGATGATCCGCCGGCTGGCCGAGGCGACGGCGACCCGGACCCGGCTGTACGACATCGAGGGGCACATGCTGTCCGATAGCCGCGTGCTGGTCGGATCGCAGGGGCGCATCGAGATCCGCGAGCTGCCGGCCCCCCCGGCGGGCGACCCGGTGTCGCGCGCGATCAACGACCTCTACACCCGCTTGATCGACGTGGTGCCGAGCCGCGAAGGGCTGCCCGCCTACCGGGAAGCGCCCGGGCAAGCCAACCCGGACGTGGAGCGGGCGTTGGGTGGCGAGGCCGCAGCCACCGTCTGGCAGGTGGAGCGCGAAGGTGCCGGCGACGGGGTCGGGCCCGAACTGCTGCTGACGGTGGCGGTGCCGGTGCAGCGCTACCGCGAGGTGTTGGGCGCGGTGCTGCTGACCCGCGGCGGCGGCGAGATCGACCGCGCCATCCGCTCCGTCCGCTTCGACATCCTGCGGGTGTTCGGGGTGGCGCTGCTGGTGACGATCGCGCTGTCCTTCTATCTGGCCGGCACCATCGCCCGGCCGATCCGCAGGCTGGCCCAGGCCGCCGACCGGCTGCGCACCAGCCACGGCCGCCATGCCGGCATCCCCGACCTGACCCGCCGCGGCGACGAGATCGGCGAGCTGTCCGGCGTGCTGCGCGAGATGACCGACGCGCTGTGGACGCGGATGGACGCCATCGAACGCTTCGCCGCCGATGTCGCCCACGAGATCAAGAACCCGCTGACGTCGCTGCGCAGCGCGGTCGAGACCGCCGGCCGCGTCAGCGACCCGCGTCACCGCGACCGGCTGATGGCGATCATCGCCGACGACGTGCAGCGGCTGGACCGGCTGATCAGCGACATTTCCAATGCGTCGCGCCTCGATGCCGAGCTGTCGCGCGCCGAGCCGGAACCGGTGGACATCGGCTTGCTGCTGACCATGCTGGCCGAGATGCGCCAGACGATGGCGGAAACCGTCGATGACGCGGCGGACGGCGGGGCCGGTGGACATCGGCTTGGCCCGCCGCCGGCGCCGCGCGTGGTGGTGGAGGTGCCGGCGGGCGAAAAGCTGGTGGTGCCGGGGCTGGAAGGACGGCTGACCCAGGTGTTCCAGAACCTGATCGACAACGCCCTGTCCTTCTCGCCGCCCGAAGGCACCGTGCGGCTGAGCGCAAGGCGCCATGGCCGGACCGTCACGGTCGTGGTGTCGGACCAGGGGCCCGGTATCCCGGCGGGTAAGGAAGAAGCGATCTTCGACCGCTTCTATACCGAGCGCCCGGCAGGCGAAAAGTTCGGAACCCACTCCGGTCTCGGGCTCTCGATAGCGAAACAAATAATCAGTGCCCACAATGGTTCGATCTATGTGCGAAATCGTCATGCGCAGGAGGGGCGGATCGACGGTGCCGACTTCGTGGTGAGCCTGCCATTGCTGTAATCCGCATCGCGGAAAGACGGACAACATTGCAACTGGGCAGTGGACAAGCCGGCTATATCCACCGATCATGCCCAAGGTCGTTCTCGCTTGCCGGCTGATGCGGCGACCGGGCCATGGCGGTCCGGTTGTTCAATCCTCGCTCCATACGGTGACCGACGGGTGTCCATCCCCAGGACTCAAAAGATGTGGGGTTGCCATGCCTGATCCAGTTCCGCCCGAGTCGCCTGAGGCCGTTTTTCCCACATCCGTTCCATCCATATCCGGTTTGCTCCCCACCGGCCGCGATCCCTTGCGCTCCTTCCCGGACAAGGCATCCGGAGACAAGGTGTCCGGAAACGCCGAGGTCGTCGACCTGCGCCGCTACCGGCTGGCCCGGCTGATCCGCGATGCCGGGCGGCAACAGGGGGAACTGGCGCGCCTGATGCGGGAATCCGCACAGGAGCGGACCCAACTGGCGGAAGCGCTCCAGGGCGCGCAGCGCCACCTCGCCAGCATCGCGGACAACTACAAGGTCCTGCTGGTTCGGCTGAAGCGGGAAAAGGACTTCCGCGATGCCTGCCAGGAGGCGACGGAATTGGACGATCTGGACGAGATGATCCGCCGCCGCGACGCGCTGGCCGAGGAGCTGGAGGCCATCCGCCGCACGGCCCGCGGGACGGCCAGCGCCTGAGTATCGGTCTTGGCCGGGTAAGCTGGCGATCCGCGTGCCCGACCGGTGTGCTCGATGTGTGCATTCTATGCCTGCGTTCCATGGACGTGTCGGCGAAGCCTCCGCCGATGCCGAAAGAACGGTCGGAAGCGGATGGGGGATCCCGGTCAGGTTTCCCCGCCTGACCCGCCGGATGACCGTTCCGTTTCCATTGACAGAACCGGCGGCACGTCTCACCTTCGCCAGACTATGGTGACGATTCACGGCACCTGCGTCTTGCTCTCCGATATCGGCGTGCTGCTGCGCGGGGAGTCCGGACGAGGAAAATCCGATTTGGCCTTGCGACTGATCGACGGTGGCGCCCGGCTGGTCGCGGATGACCGGGTCATGCTGTCCGGCGATTCCGGCCGCTTGACCGCTTCCGCCCCGCCGGCCCTCGCCGGGCTGCTGGAGGTGCGCGGCGTCGGCATCCTGCCGGTTCCGTCCGCCGCATCGGCCGAAGTCGGGCTGGTCGTCGATCTCGTGCCCCGCGATGCGGTCGACCGCCTGCCGGAGGCGGAGGTCGACACGCTGCTGGGTATCGCCATGCCGCGCCTGGGCCTGCACGCCTTCGACGCTTCCACCCCCGCGAAGATCCGTCTGGCGGTTGCCTGTCTGCGCGACGGGCGGCTGAACAGGGTTCCCGCCAGCCAGCCGGCCCTGTCATGACCCCTGACGCGGCGTCCGATTCCGCTGCTGCCGATGCTGGCGATGCCGCGGTCACCGCCCGCGGGCGCGTCGTGCTGGTCACCGGCCTGTCGGGCGCCGGCATGTCGGTGGCGCTGAAGGCGCTGGAGGACCTCGGTTACGAGGCGGTGGACAATCTGCGCCTGTCGCTGGTCCGGGCCCTCATCCGGCAGGCCGACCCCAGGCGCCGGCCGCTGGCCCTGGTGATCGACAGCCGCACCCGTGACTTCTCCGCCCAGAATTTCCTGGATGAACTGGAGGAACTGCGCCGCCGCGACGACCTGGAGGTCAGCCTGGTCTTCCTGGATTGCGGCGACGAGGTGCTGCAGCGCCGCTTTACCGAGACGCGCCGCCGCCACCCGCTGGCGGAGGACCGCACCGTTCCCGACGGCATCCAGCGCGAGCGCGCCCTGCTGTTCCCGTTGCGGGAAGAATCCGACGTCACCATCGACACGACGCAACTGTCCATTCATGATTTGCGGCGCATCCTGTCCGGGCATTTCAAGCGTGACGCCCATGCCGCATTGCAGGTGTTCGTGACCTCCTTCTCCTTCCGCCAGGGCCTCCCGCGCGAGGCCGACCTGGTCTTCGACGTGCGGTTCCTGGTCAACCCCCACTACGACCCGGAGCTGCGGCCGCTGACCGGCCTCAATCCGGCCGTCGCCGCACGGGTGGAGAGCGATCCGGATTTTCCCGCCTTCTTCCGCAACCTGACGGAGTTGCTGCGTCCGCTGCTGCCGCGCTACAACCAGGAAGGCAAGAGCTACCTGACCATTGCGATCGGCTGTACTGGCGGCAAGCACCGCTCGGTCTTCGTCGCCGAACGGCTGGCCGGCTGGCTGAAGGAGCAGGGGCTGCGGGTCAATCTGAGCCACCGAGAGCTCGACCGGCAGGGCCTGCGGACCGGTGCGGGGCCGGCAGGCACGGCGGGCGGCAACCTTGGATGATGCAAATTGCGCCTTGACGACCATACGTCCAACCAACGATCCAGAAGCGATGCGGGTAGCAGCCGCACGGCGCAGGTCTCCGGGGAGGACCCAACCTTGAAGGATGTCCCATGATCGGTATGGTTCTTGTCACCCACGGACGGCTGGCCGAGGAATTCATCGCCGCATTGTTCCATGTGGTGGGCGAACAGCAGCAGGTGCGTGCCGTATGCATCGGTCCGGAGGACGACATGGAACAGCGCCGCCAGGACATCCTGAACTCGGTGGCGGAGGTCGACGACGGCTCTGGCGTGGTGGTGCTGACCGACATGTTCGGCGGCACGCCGTCCAACCTCGCCATCTCCATCATGGACAAGGCGAAGGTCGAGGTGATCGCCGGCGTCAACCTGCCGATGCTGATCAAGCTGGCCAGCGTGCGGAAGACCGAACCGCTCGACAAGTCGGTGATCGCCGCCCGCGACGCCGGCCAGAAATACATCAACGTCGCCTCCACCCTCTTGTCGGACTGAAGCCGCCTGCAATGAGCCACCCGGACGACACGGCGCCCGCCGACGGCGAACTCCGCCGCACCGCCACCATCACCAACCAGCGCGGCCTGCACGCGCGCGCCTCGGCCAAGTTCGTCAAGCTGGTCGCCACATTCGACGCCGAGATCTCGGTGCGCCGCGGCGAGTCGGTCGTGTCGGGCGAGTCGATCATGGGGCTGATGATGCTGGCCGCCGGCCCCGGCACCACGGTGGAACTGCGCGCCATGGGCGTCCAGGCCGACGCGGCGATGGCTGCCCTCCTTGACCTGATCAACCGCAAGTTCGATGAAGAGTGACCTGCCCCCGGCCGGCCCGGCCAACGGCCCCGTTGCCGGTCCCGACCGCGGCGGCCCTAGCGGCGGACACGCGCCCTCCCCGTCCGGCGAAGGCTTCGGCGGCGGCGGCGGCGGCGTTGCGCGCGCGCTGCGCGGGCTGGGCGTGTCGCCCGGCATCGCCATAGGCCCCGCCCATGTGGTGGAAAGCGGCGCGGTCGCCATCCCGGAATACAGCGTCGAACCCGATGCGATCGAGGCCGAGGTCACCCGCTTCAACGAGGCGGCCACCAAGGCGCGGCGCCAGATCAAGAAGCTGAAGAGCAAGGCGCTGGTCCTGCCCGACTCGGCGTCGGAGGAAATCGGCTTCCTGCTGGACGCCCACCTGTCGATGGTCACCAACTCGCGGCTGACCCGAGGGGTCGAGCACCGCATCAAGAAGGAGCGCATCAACGCCGAGGCGGCCATCCAGGCGGAGATCGCCGCCATCGCCGCGACCTTCGCCGCCATGGACGACGCCTATCTGGCCGGCCGCATCGACGACATCCGCGAGGTCGGGCGGCGGCTGACCCGCAACCTGATGAAGCAGGAATACCGGGCCTTCAGCACCCTGCCCCCCGGCAGCATCATCCTGGCGGAGGAGCTTACCCCCGCCGACACCGCGCTGCTCGACCCGACCGTCGTCGTCGGCTTCGCCGCCGTGCTGGGCGGGGCGGAGGGCCACACGGCCATCCTCGCCCGCTCGCTCGGGCTTCCGGCGGTGCTGGGCGCGCCCGGCCTGCTGGCCGGCGTGCGCAACGGCGTGACGGTGATCGTCGACGGGCTGCAGGGCCGCGTGCTGATCGATCCGCCGGCCGATGTCCTGGCCGATTACAGCGAGCGCCGCGCCGCGCGCGAGCGCGAGCGCCAGGGATTGAAGAGCTTGCGCAAGCTGCCCGCCGTCACCCGCGACGGCACCGCCGTGACGCTGATGGCGAACCTGGAGCTGCCCCGCGACCTGGACCACGCGCTGGAGCATGGCGCCCAGGGCATCGGCCTGCTGCGGACCGAGTTCCTGTTCATGAACCGCGACCATCTTCCCGACGAGGATGAGCAGTACAACGTGCTGCGCACCATGATCGAAGGGATGGGAGGCCGCACTGTCACCGCCCGGACGATGGATCTGGGCGGCGAGAAGCTGGCCGGCTGGATGGCCGGTCGCTATGGCGAGCCCGCCAATCCGGCGCTCGGCCTGCGGGCCATCCGGCTGGGGCTGCGCGAACCGAAGCTGCTGGAAACCCAGCTCGCCGCCATGCTGCGCGCCGGTGCCCACGGGCCGCTGCGCATCCTGCTGCCGATGATCGCGTCGGTCGCCGAGGTGCAGAAGGTGCGCGAGATGATGGGGCAGGCCGCTCGCCGGCTGCGCCGCCGCGGCGTCGCCATCGCCGACCCGCTGCCGCCGGTCGGGGTGATGGTGGAGGTGCCGGGAGCGGCCTTGTCGGCCGACGCGCTGGCCTATGCCGCCGACTTCTTCGCCATCGGCACCAACGACCTGACCCAATACACGCTGGCGATCGACCGTGCCGACGAACAGGTTGCCACCCTCTACGATCCGCTGCACCCGGCGGTGCTGCGCCTGATCCAGTTCACCATCGAGGCGGCGCTGCGTGCCCGCATCACCGTGTCGGTCTGCGGCGAGATCGCCGGCGATCCGCGCTACACCGCGCTGCTGCTGGGCCTGGGCGTGCGCGAACTGTCGATGGCCCCGCTGGCGGTTCCGGCGGTCAAGAAGCGCATCCGCTCCATGGACCTGATGGAAGCCAGCCGCCGCGCCCATGTCATCATGGACCAGAGCGACAGCGGGCGCATCGCCACCCTGCTGGACGATTTCAACGCCATGGCGTGACGCTCGTCATGCGAGGGGGCGAATGCCCCTTCACATGCTCTTCCGTCCGGCCATATGTCCCAGATAGGCGATGACGCGGTCCAGGTCGGCATCGTTCAGCATCGCCGGATCGAAGGCCGGCATCTGCTGGCCGGGCCATGTCCGGACGGACCGCGGGTCGCGGATCAGCCGCTTCAGTCCGGCGGGCGTGAGGTATTCGGTCGGGTTCATCGGCCGGTTCAGGTCCGGGCCCATCGTGGCGCTGCCGGCGCCGTTCAGGGTATGGCAGGCCATGCACTGGGTGAGGAACACCGCCTGCCCGGCCCGGGCGGGCGAGTCGGCGGCCAGTCCCGGCTCGACCGCCAGCTGCGGCCAGCGCCGGAGGGGATCGTCCGAGCCGACGATGCGGGCCAGCTGGTAGGGCCATTGCTCGCTGCGCACCCCCGAGGCCTCCGGCCGCACCCACACCAGATAGAAGGGACCGGCGGACACCTCCTTGCCCGGAAGGTTGGGCCAGGGCTGTTCGGCCGGCTCCACCGCCAGGAAGGCGACGGCGCCGTCGGGACCGGTGCGCAGGCACAGCGCCGGCGGCAACTGCGCGGTGAAGCCATCCGACGCCACGCCCTCAAGCACGGCACCCGCAGGGAAGTCGGCAGTGCCCAACAGGCTGGCGAGCGGCACGGCGCGGTAGCGCATCGGCCGGCCATAGGACACGTCGGCGGGGATGTCGACGCTCACCGCGTCGGGCCGGGCCAGCAGGGTATCGCGGTCGAAGACCCGTTCCGTTCCGGCGACGGCGATCGTCAGCTCCGGCCCTCCGGCCAGTGCCGGACAGATCCACAAGGCGGCGAGCAGAAGGGACAGGGTGGCGGGCAGGCATCCGGCCATTCGCCCGGCCATGCATCCGATCGACAGCTTCATCATTCAGATTCATCCTCCGGTTCGTCGTCCGCTTCGTCCTCGTCCCACAGGCCGTCGCCGTCGGGCCTCGGCGGGGTGGCGGACGGTTGCCCGCGTTCCAGCCTTTCGATCTGCTCGGGGTGGGTGATCTCGATCATCGGCCCGTTGCGCAGCGTGATCCAGCCCCGCACGCGAACCCGCCGCCCCTCGAAGGAAAGCGGGTCGATGCCGGCACGGGTAACCTCGCGCATGGCGGTGCGGCCGATATGGACGGTGACGTCGCTGCGCCAGTCGGCGCCGAAGTCCAGATAGGTCTCGCCGCCACTTTTGGAGACGGCCAGAACGATCCCCTCCACCAGCTGGAAGCCGTCGCGGTCGCGGACCAGGGTCTCCGGATCGGCGGCGTCGCGCACGGCGTAGACCCGGCTGCGCCACATCCCGCGCCCGGCATCGCGCGCCTCCTCCTCCCCCGCCAGCAGTTCGGCGGCGTAGGCGCGGGAGTCCGGGCGGGTGTGGACGCGGGCAAGACCGCGCACCAGCAGCGCCGATTGCAGCCAAAGCCCGTCGTCCCGCACCAGATGGGCGAGCAGCCGGCCATGCCGGTCGACCGGCGCCGGCCCATGCAGCACGACGCGGCGGCCGAGCGCCAGATCGGCCAGTGCCGCCGTCGCCGCCTCCGCCAGCGGCCAGCCGCGGGCGTCGCCTGGATTGGTAAGGGAATTGGCGCTGCGTGGCGGCTTGGCCGCCTCGATCCCGGCCAGCCGGACGCGGCGGCCGTCCTCCAGTTCCAGCGTGTCGCCGTCCAGCACCGCGCTGACGCGCAACGGCTCCGCCGTGGCGCCGCCGACCGGCGGAAGCCCGCACATCAGCAGGGCCGTTAGCAGCAGGCGCGGAAGCGGAAGCAGGGCAATTCGCATGGAGAGGCACGGCCCTCGCGGAACATCCGCCGTCGGGCGGGGTTTTGTCCGGTATGCCGACCTATGCCCGCTTCCGCAAGCCGTTCCCGTCCGACCTGGCCCGAACCGCCCTGGCCGTCCTGTGGCTGGCCGTGGCCGCCCCCGCCCTGACCGCTCCCGCCCCGGCTTCGGCCGGGCTGCTGGATACCGTGTTGTCCGGTGGCGACGAGGCGTCGCTGGGCGCGCAGGAGCATCCCAAGATCCTGGCCCAGTTCGGCGGCGCCGTGAAGGACGCCCGGCTGCAGGGCTATGTCGCGGAGCTCGGCCGCAAGCTGGCATCCACCACCGCCCGGGCGCGCGATCCCTGGACCTTCACCGTGCTGGACAGCGACGTGGTCAACGCCTTCGCCCTGCCCGGCGGCTACGTCTATGTCACCCGCGGGCTGCTGGCGCTGGCGAAGGACGAGGCGGAGGTGGCCGGCGTGCTGGCGCACGAGATCGGCCACGTCACCGCCCGCCACTCCGCCCAGCGCCAGACGAGGCAGACCCTCGCCGGGCTGCTTGCCGCCGGGGTGGGGGTGGTTTTCGGCAGCGACACGCTGGCGCAGATCGCCGGGCTGGGCGGCACCGCGATGGTTGCCGGCTACTCGCGCGAGCAGGAGCTGGAGGCCGACCAACTCGGCGTCGACACCCTGCGCCGTACTGGCTACGATCCCTTCGCCATGGCGACCTTCCTGGAAACCCTGCGGCGCGACGGCCAGTATCAGGGCCTGCGCGCGGGCGGCAAGGGAGAGGGCGGCTTCGATTTCTTCGCCAGCCATCCGCAGACCGAAGACCGCGTCCGCCGCGCCGCCGATCTGGCCCGCGCCATGCCGCCGGGGGGCGCCCGACCGCGCGAACCCTATCTGGCGGCCGTCGATGGCATGATCTATGGCGACAGTCCGGAGAACGGCTATGTCCGCGACCGGACTTTCGCCCACCCGCAATTGGGCATCGCCTTCACCGTGCCGAAGGGCTATGCGCTGCTGAACGGGGCGGAGCAGGTGATCGCCAAGGGGACGAACGGCACCGCCATGGCCTTTGACGGCGGATCGGCGGCCGGTGTGCCCGACCCTGCCGCCTTCCTGAGCGATGTCTGGGGCAAGGGCGCCACGCTGGGCAATCTCCAGCGCATCACCATCGGCGGCATGCCCGCGGCGACCGCCACGACCCGCGGCGAAGCCGAGGGCGAAAGCACCGACATCCGGCTGGTCGCGATCCGCGCGCCGGATGGGCGGATGTACCGCTTCACCTTTCTGGCGCCCGCCGGATCCCTGTCTCGTTTCGATGCCGATTTCCAGGCGGCGGCCAACAGCTTCCACCGGCTGACCGCCGAGGAAGCCGCGCGCTACCGCCCCCGCCGCATCCAGCTGGCGACGGTACGGCCCGGCGACGGCGTGGCGGGCTTCGTCCGCCGCATGCCGCAGGAACCCTATGCCGAAGAATTGTTCCGGATCATCAATGACCTGCCGCCCGGCACACCGCTGGAGCCCGGCCGCCGGGTGAAGGTTATCGTCGGAGAATAGCGGCGGCGGAAGCCCGGGCCGATCGCCATGAAATCCATGTAAGGATACCGCCCGGCGGGTTGCCGCCGGGCGGGCGGGCGGGTAGGCTGCCGCGCATGCCCGATGCCCCTTCCGCGCACACACCGACGCTCCCGTCCGCTCCGGCGCCGGCTGCGAAGCCGGCTGGCGACGCGGGGGCGGCCCCGGTGACGCCGGCGCCGCAGTCGGCGCTGAAACCGGCGCCGAAACCGGCTGGTCGCCGCCGGCTGCGGCTGCCGATCGCCGCGGTGCTGGTCGCCGGATTCGGGTCGCTGATGCTGGCGGCGGTCGCCAGCGTCCTGGTCCTGGGGCTGGTCAGCGCCGGCACCAACACCTTCGCCCTGCTGAACGACAAGGCCGATCTGGCGCTGGCGGGGGTGGAGGTCCGGGTGCGCCACCAACTCGACCCGGCGCGGGAGATGGCGCGCTTCGTCGCCGGCCTGATCGAACGCGGCGAATTGCGGGCCGGCGACGCTACTGCGATGGGCGACACGCTGCGCGGGGCGCTGGCCGGCGCCCCCGACGTCACCGGCCTGGCCTTCATCCGGCCCGACCTGACGGGCGTGCAGGTCGGCCGGCTGAACGGCGACCTGTCCGTGACGGCGATCGATCTCCAGGGCGAAAGCGACGTTCCGCCGGAGGTGCTGGACGGCCCCAACCGCAGCGCGGCCAGCTGGGCCGATCCGCGCTGGCTGAAGGAGGCGCAGAACAGCTTCGTCACCCTGTATCAGCCGGTGCGGCGCGACGGCCGTTATCTGGGGCAGGTGGCGGTCGGCGTGTCGCTGGGCGACCTGTCGCGTTTCCTGTCGGTGCTGTATGTCGAGCAGGGGCTGAATGCCTTCGTGCTGTACGACCAGACCCATGTGCTGGCGCACCCGGCGCTGGTCGGGCGCAGCTTCGATTTCTCCAACAAGCTCGACGGGCCGCCGCTGCCGCGCATCGATCAGGTGGACGACCCGCCGCTGGCGGCGCTGTGGACCAGCGGCGTGCCGGTGCAGTCGTTGAAGAAGCGGGTGGAGGCGCGCGGCGTCAGCGTGCTCGGCAGCGATTACATGTTCCTGACCCGCAGCATGTCCGGTTACGGCCAGCAGGATTGGATCATCGGCATCGGCTATCGCGATGGCGAGATGGGCGTCGAGATCCGCCGGCTCTACATCACCGGCGCGGTCGGCTTCGCCATCCTGCTGGTGTCGGTCGGGGTCGCGCTGCTGGTCGGGCGTCGGATCAGCCGGCAGGTGGCATTGCTGGCCGAGGCTGCCGACCGCGTCCGCGCCTTCGAATTCCGCGCCATCGCCGAGCTGCCGGACTCCCGCCTGCGCGAGATGGCGCGCGCCGCCGCCGCCTTCAACGCGATGGTCGCCGGCCTGCGCTGGTTCGAGACCTATGTGCCGAAGGCGCTGGTGCTGCGCCTGATGCGCCAGCGCGAGACCGAAGGCGGCATCGCGTCGGTGCAGCGCGAGGTGACGGTGATGTTCACCGATATCCGCGGCTTTTCCCGCATGGCCGAGCATATGGCCGCCGCCGACATCGCCACCCTGCTGAACGAGCATTTCACCCTGCTCGCCGCCTGCATCGAGGCGGAAGGCGGAACGGTGGACAAGTTCATCGGCGATTCCCTGATGGCCTTCTGGGGAGCGCCCGAGGCGCAGGAGGACCATGCCGCCCGCGCGCTGCGCGCCGCCCATGCCATCCACCACGCCATCCGCGCCGACAACCGCCGCCGGGTGACCGCAGGACAGGCGCCGATCCATGTCGGCGTCGGCCTGCACAGCGGGCCGGTGGTGGTGGGCAACATCGGCTCCGACAGCCGGATCAACTACACCATCGTCGGCGATACGGTGAATGTCGCCGCCCGCATCGAGGAGCTGTCGGCCGCCCTGCAAGGCGATGCGGAGGTGATCGTGCTGACCAGCGGCGTCACCGTCGCCAAGGGCAAGGACGCCGCCCCCCTGGTCCGCCAGGGCGGCCGTTCGCTGCGCGGCCGCACCGGCATGACCGAACTCTGGCGGCTGGTGCCGGAGGACGAACGCAAGGAGGTGGTGAAGGCGGTACCGCCGGTCCTCAAGCCACCGCTTCCGGCGCCCGCCCCATCGGCCGACGCGGACTCCACGGTATAAAGTCCATAGGTAAGGATAGAGCCGGGTGTGAGGGCAGATTTATCGATAAATCATTGATAAATATAGATAACGCTCCGCCCGTATCCTTACCTTAACGCCGGCCGCGCCGGCCGCCGCGGCGGTCATCCTCGTCGAACAGCTCGGCCAGCTTGTTCATCATGGTGCCACCCAACTGCTCGGCATCGACGATGGTGACGGCGCGCCGGTAATAGCGGGTGACGTCGTGGCCGATGCCGATCGCCACCAGCTCGACCGGCGAGCGGGTCTCGATCTGGTCGATGGTCTGGCGCAGGTGACGTTCCAGATAGTTGCCGGCATTCACCGACAGGGTGGAATCGTCCACCGGCGCGCCGTCGGAGATCACCATCAGGATGCGGCGCTGTTCCGGCCGGCCGAGCAGGCGGTTGTGCGCCCATTGCAGCGCCTCGCCGTCGATGTTCTCCTTCAGGATGCCTTCGCGCAGCATCAGGCCCAGATTCTTGCGGGCCCGGCGCCAGGGCATGTCGGCGGCCTTGTAGACGATGTGGCGCAGGTCGTTCAGGCGGCCGGGATGGGGCGGCTTGCCGGCGGCGACCCAGGCCTCGCGCGCCTGGCCGCCCTTCCAGGCGCGGGTGGTGAAGCCCAGCACCTCCACCTTCACCGCGCAGCGTTCCAGCGTGCGGGCGAGGATGTCGGCGCTCATCGCGGCGATGGAGATCGGCCGGCCGCGCATGGAGCCGGAATTGTCGATCAGCAGCGACACCACCGTGTCGCGGAAGTCGGTTTCCTTCTCCGCCTTGAAGGACAGCGGCAGCACCGGGTTGGCGACGACGCGGGCCAGCCGGGCGGCGTCGAGGATGCCCTCCTCCAGATCGAAGCTCCAGGAACGCTGCTGCTTGGCCATCAGCCGGCGCTGCAGCCGGTTCGCCAGCTTGGAGATCACGCCCTGCACATGCTGCAGCTGCTGGTCCAGCAGGTGGCGCAGCCGTTCCAGCTCCGCCGGGTCGCAGAGCTCGGCGGCGTCCACCACCTCGTCATACTGGGTGGTATAGGCCTTGTAGGCGTTGGGGTCTGGCTCGTTGCGGCGGTTGAGGTCGTTGCGCCAGGGCTGGCCGGGACCGGCGGGCTCCTCCGCCCCCTCGCCCTCGCCCATCTCCGTGTCGCCTTCCTCGCCGGCGCCCTCCTCGGCGCTCTCGCCGGCCTCGGACGAGTCCTGCATCTCCGACGAGGCCATGGATTCGGAGTCGGACTGGTCCTCGTCCTGGCCGCGGGTCTGGCCGTTCTCGGGCGAATTCTCGTCCTCGGAGGACTGGGTCTGCTGGTCCTCCTCCTCTTCCTGGTCGGCCTCCTGGCCGACTTCCATGTCGAGGTCGGCCAGCAGCCGGCGGGTGGCCTTGGCGTAGGCGTCCTGGTCGCCGGCGAAGGCGGCCAGCCCCTTCATGTCCTTGCCCAGCCGTTCCTCGATCCAGGGGCGCCACAGCTCGACCGCATGGGCGGCTGCGGGCGGCGGCGCGGCGCCGGTCATCGCCTCGCGCGCCATCAGCCGCAACGCTTCGGCAAGCGGAACCTGCCCGCGATCCTCGAACCGGTCGAAGCCCTGCCGGGTGTAGCGGTCCTCCAGCGAGGCTTCCAGATTGTGGGCGATGCCGGCCATGTCGCGGCTGCCCAGCGCCTCGCACCGGGCCTGTTCCAGCGCATCGAAGGCCTGGCGCGCGGCATCGCCCAGCGGCATGCGGTGGGCATGGACAGTCGCGTCGTGATGGCGCAACCGCAACGCCACGGCATCGGCCGCCCCGCGCAGCTTGGCGACATCGACGGGATTGAGGTCGCGCGCCGGCAGCGGCACCCGAACCCGCTGGCCCGACAGCCCCGGCGGATCGGACGAGAATCCCACCTGCACCTCCGCCCGCCGGGACAGGGCGCGCACCGTGGCGGTGGTGGACCGCTTGAAGGCCTCGACGGGGGTGTCGTTCTGGGTGGTCATCGCGGGGCGTCTTTGTTCTTGGGAAGGTTACGGCGCGGTGGGCGGGATGGGCACGGCGCGGGGCATGGCTCTCGCGGGCATGCCGGGGACTTGTACCGCAGCTGCAAGCCCTGCCCGCAAAAGCCGTCCCGATCCGCGTGACTCCTTGTGTTCCGCGCCCCAACCCCAGGTGAAGGGCGGGGCGCGGGACAGGTCACACCAGGGTCGCCTGGACCCCCGTCTCCGGCAACTCGACGCCGAAGCAGCGCTGGTAGTATTCGGCCACCGTCGGCCGCTCCACCTCGTCGCACTTGTTGAGGAAGGTGATGCGGAAGGCGAAGGCGACGTCGTTGAAGATGCGCGCGTTCTCGGCCCAGGTGATGACCGTGCGCGGGCTCATCACGGTGGAGATGTCGCCGTTGATGAAGCCGGCACGGGTCAGGTCGGCCAGACGCACCATCGAGGCGACGGTGTCGCGGCCCTTGGCGTCGTCATAGGACGGAACCTTGGCCTGGACGATCTGCATCTCGGCGTCGACCGGCAGGTAGTTCAGCGTCGCCACGATGTTCCAGCGGTCCATCTGGCCCTGGTTGATCTGCTGGGTTCCGTGATACAGGCCGGTGGTGTCGCCCAGGCCGACGGTGTTCGCGGTGGCGAACAGGCGGAAGGCCGGGTGCGGGCGGATGACGCGGTTCTGGTCGAGCAGCGTCAGCTTGCCTTCCACCTCCAGCACGCGCTGGATCACGAACATCACGTCGGGACGGCCGGCGTCATACTCGTCGAACACCAGGGCGCAGGCATGCTGCAGGGCCCAGGGCAGGATGCCCTCGCGGTATTCCGTGACCTGCACGCCGTCGCGCAGCACGATGGCGTCCTTGCCCATCAGGTCGATGCGGCTGATGTGGCTGTCCAGGTTGACACGGATGCAGGGCCAGTTCAGGCGTGCCGCCACCTGCTCGATGTGGGTCGATTTGCCGGTGCCGTGATAGCCCTGGACCATGACGCGGCGGTTGTAGGCGAAGCCGGCGAGGATGGCCAGCGTCGTGTCCCGGTCGAACCGGTAGGCGCTGTCGAGGTCGGGCACATGCTCCGAGCGCTGGCTGAAGGCCGGCACCTGCATGTCGCTGTCGATGCCGAAGACCTTGCGCACCGAGACCGTCGTGTCGGGCTTGTGGTCGAACAGGGCCGAGCTGGCCTGGGTCGCTCCTTGGGAAGCCATGGGTGGTTTCTTACGTTCCAGCGAGTGTCGGTTGTCCGGCGGCCGCGGGTATGACCCGGCCCGCCAACGGGGGTTCAGGCAGCATAACAGGCTTTCAGCGTATTGTAGGCCTGATTGATTTCTTTCAGGCGTTCTTCCGCAGCCTTGTCGCCGCCATTGGCATCGGGATGGTGCATTTTCGCCAGTTCCCGATAGCGTGCCTTGATGCGCGTGAAGTCCACAGGCGGCGTCAATTCCAGAACCGCCAGCGCCTTTTCCTCCTCGGTGCGGGCGTGGTTGCGCCGGTGCGCCTTTTCCTCGTTCTTCGTCTTGCCGTTGTCGTGGCCGAATTCGAAGCTGAAGCCGTTGACCACGCGCTCGCGGATGAAGCGTTCCTGCGTGGCCCATTTGCCGAGCGGCCAGCTCGGCCGCTGCCAAGTGGTGTCGCGCCGCACCTCCTGCTCGATCTGGTCGGTGGACATGCCGGCGTAATAGTCCCAGGCACGGTTGTATTCCCGTACATGGTCAAGGCAGAACCACCAGTATTCGTTGAGGCTGCCGCGGCTTTTCGGCGCACGGTACTCGCCCGCGGCGACACACTCCGGGTGGTCGCAGACACGGGTCGCCGTGCGCGGGCCGGCATAGCTGTCGTAACTGGAGCGGGTGCGGTTCCTGGTCATCGCGCAAGTATGGGAAGAGCCGAAGCCTCTGGCAAGCGTGCCGAACCGGGCTTCCGTCATCCGCAATCCGCGGGTCGCGGCGCTTGACAGACAGGGGTCCGCCATCCTCTCCTTTCCGGGGCGGACCGTTCGGGGGAAGGGTGGCGTCCCCGCCGCCTCTCCGTCCCCGAACGCCCCCGATCGCCCTTACAGACATCGGACATCGCCATGGAATACGCCACCCGCATCCGCGAAAAGCTGACCGCCGGACTGGCTCCGGAGCGGCTGGAGATCGCCGACGAGTCGGCCCGCCATGCCGGTCATGCCGGGGCGGACGCCGCGGGAGAGACTCATTTCCATGTCACCGTCGTGTCAGCCACCTTCGCCGGCAAGTCCCGGGTGGAGCGCCAGCGGCTGGTCTATGCCCTGCTGGCCGACGAACTGCGTGAAAGGGTGCATGCCCTGGGCCTGACCACCCATGCCCCTGGCGAAGCGGGGGCCTGACGATCGTCGGCCGTCGGACGATACCCGGCAGTCGGGCGTTCGAAATAACATACATACGAATGCAATCAGTAGTAGTTTTTCCTCTTCTCCACAACATCGAAGAACGCGAGCGTGGTTGCATTTCTCGGCACGTTTAGTAGAGTGCCATATATGCAACCATTTATCGCGCCGGGGCGGACACAAACTTCGCATGTCTGCCGGCGGCTTCGTGGAAGGGGCTGCGGATGGCGAAGCGTGGGCCGAAGAAAAAGCGGGTGAACACTCCCCAGGTGGGGGTGGAACCGTTGAAGAGCCAGAACATCATGATCGGCGGGCACCGCACGAGCATGCGGCTGGAACCGTCGATGTGGGACGCTCTGGAGGACATCGGCCGTCGGGAATGCCTGACCGTCAACCGTCTCTGCACCCAGATCAAGGAACGGATCGAGGAACAGGCACGCCGCCGCGGCATCACGCCGGAGGAGACGGACGTCACGCTGACCTCCGCAGTCCGTGTCTTTATCGCCGCCTATTACCGCCGGGCCTGCACCGAAGACGGTCACATGCGCGCCGGCCATGGCGGTAGCGACCCGTTCGTCGGCACACCCTTCGAATTGCCGGCGAGATCGGACGATGCCGATACGGTGCAGTCGACCCTTCAATCCTCGGCCGAGTCCCCGGGCGTCGCCGGCAGTGCCTTCCCTTCCACCGGGCTGTCCGGCTCGCCGGACCCCCGTCCGGAGGTCTGATCCCGGCCTCCTGATCCC
Source organism: Azospirillum thiophilum (assembly GCF_001305595.1). NCBI lineage: Bacteria > Pseudomonadati > Pseudomonadota > Alphaproteobacteria > Rhodospirillales > Azospirillaceae > Azospirillum > Azospirillum thiophilum. The sequence continues at coordinate 927,954 of NZ_CP012401.1, read as the reverse complement.
GCGATGGCAGCCGGTCCCGTCCGGTTGCCGCAGCCTCACTCGGCCGCTTCTTCGCGGGCCGTTCCCTCATGGAGCGCGTCGCGCTCACCGGTGTAGTGAGCGGGCCAAGTTTTCCGCACCACGTCGCCGCTGCTGTCAAAGATGTGGCACATGTTCAGCAGCACCGGCCGCTTGCCGTCGCCGCCTGCCGGCCTGCCGGCGGCCTTGGCCCGCTCGGCCGCCTCGCGGGCCAGGATCGGGTAGATCGTCTGGAAGGCGGTGGTCGCCAGCGGCCCCAGCAGCTCGACCAGATGGGTGCAGCCCTTCGGTCCGCCCAGCCGATCCTTCACCGCTCGGGTCCAGCCCGGACCGATGCGAAGCCCGACCAACTGCTGGTAGCGCGGCGTGATGGTGCCGCAGGCACGGTAGGGACTGTGCTGGGTCACCGCCTCCACCGCCTTGACGGTCAACTGGTCGTCGACGGTCAGGCGCATCCACATCTGATGGATCGGCGTTCCGGGTTCAAGCTGTCCGCGCTCCTCGGTGTGGAAGCCATAGCTCTTCACGTCGGTCAGGTGGCCTTCGATGTCCCACAGTCCGTCGGCACGCCGGAAGCCCTGGCAGGTGACGCGACGGGTGTGGATCGGCTCGCGCGCGGCGGGGGCGGACAGCGAGGTCGCGGACATTGGGCTTTCCAGTTCAGCAGGTCAGGATGGCTCACCCTGAACTATCGGCGGGGCCGGGCGCCCGGTCAACCCGACCCCGCCGCAACGCAGCGTTACCTATGGGTCAACCATCGGCCGCGGGCCGCCACCCGCCGGCTTCATCCCGCTGTCGCTTCCGCGGAATAGCCGCTGCCGAACATGTAGGCCTCGCGGCTGCGGATCTCGTCCTCCAGATGGGCGCGGACCACGGCGAACAGATCGCGGATCGACACCATGCCGACCGCTTCGCCATCCACGGCAATCGGCAAATGGCGGTAATGGTGGCGTTCCATCAGGTCGAGTGCAGCCAGTGCCGAGGCCGAGGGTTCCAGCGTGTCGGGATCGGCGGTCATCACGGCCGACAGCGGCGTCACGGCGGGGTCGAGCCCGGCGGCCACCACGCGGACGGTCATGTCGCGTTCGGTGACGATCCCCCTCAGCATCCGCCCTTCGGTGACCAGAACGGCGGCGATGCGCCGTTCGGCCATCAGCAGGGCGGCGTTCCGAACGGTGGCGTCCGGTGGCAGGCAGGACAGGTCCTGGTTCTTGATGACGTCCGGCATCAGTCGGCGTGTCGGCATGTGTCCCATCTCCCTCGTGATTGCAGGTTTTGTGGACGAACGATGCACTCGTCCGCGATGTGGCACCGCGGCATACCGATCCTGTCAGCTTGATCTGCCAATCGTCAATAGAACTGATCGTCAGTGATTTCGCCCGTATGCCAGTCCGCCCGATTTCTGCGGCGATTCTACTGAGCGGTATCCAGCCGCTTGCGCAGCCCGTCGAATCCGCTGGTATAGATGCCGGCGATGGCCTTGCGCGCCTCGGTGTCCGACGCGCCGCTGGCCTCGAAGCGGGAAGACCAGGTGATGCGGGTGGTGCCGGCGTCCACCGCGCTCAGCCGGATGGTGGAGTCGTAGTTCTTCACCGGCAGCGGCCCGCTCAGCAGTGTGTAGCGCAGGCGGTGCTTGGCGGCGGAGACGGACATCAGCCGTTCCTGGATGTCGCCGCCGCCCTTCAGGGCGATGTCGCGCTCCTGCATGCCGGCGGAGTTGCGCAGGGTGCAGCCCTCGACCGCCGGGTGCCAGTCGGCGATGGCGCAGAAGGGAGCGATCTGTTGCCACACCTGCTCGATTGGCGCCTTGATCGTCGCCTGCTCGCGGACCTCCAGTGCCAGTGCCAGGGCCGGCGCCGCCGCCAGCAGGACCGCGCCCATCGCCGCCATTCCCGATATCGCCTTCATCGTCGCCTCCCCGTTGTGCCGCGGCGGAAGGGCCGCGGCTTCGGGAAGCGAGTATGGGCCGGCAGGCGGCGCGGCGGCTATCGTGCGATAGGCTGATTGTCAGTGGTGTTCGGAGTCAGGCAGGAGTTACCGCTTCCTCCAGCACCGCACGGACGGCGGCGGCGTCGACGTCGCGGCGGGTGAAGGCGTTGCCGATGCGGTCGGCCAGGATGAAGGTGATGCGGCCGTCCTGGACCTTCTTGTCCTTGGCCATCGACCGCACCAGCCCGTCGACGTCCCAGGCGACGCCGGGGATGTCGGCCGGTCGCACCGGCAGGCCGACGCCGGCCAGATGGGCGCGGGCGCGGGCTGCATCCGCCGCCGGGCACGATCCCAGCCGGACCGACAGGTCGAAGGCCAGCACCATGCCGATCGCCACCGCTTCGCCATGCAGCAGGGTCTGGCCGAAGCCGGTCGCCGCCTCCAGCGCATGGCCGAAGGTGTGGCCCAGGTTCAGCAGCGCCCGGTCGCCGCTCTCGCGCTCGTCGACGCCGACGATGTCGGCCTTGGCGCGGCAGCTGACGGTCACCGCATGGCGGCGCGCGTCGCTGTCACCGTCGACCACGCGCCGGCCGTTCCGTTCCAGCCACGCGAAGAAGTCGGGCTGGCGGATCAGGCCGTACTTCACCACCTCGGCATAGCCGGCCAGCACCTCGCGCCGGGGCAGGGTGTCGAGCGTCGCGGTGTCGGCGATGACCAGCCGCGGCTGGTGGAAGGCGCCGACCAGGTTCTTGCCGTGCCGGCTGTTGATGCCGGTCTTGCCGCCGACCGAGCTGTCGACCTGGCTCAGCAGCGTGGTCGGCACCTGGATGAAGTCGATGCCGCGCAGCGCCGATGCCGCGGCGAAGCCGGTGATGTCGCCGATCACCCCGCCGCCCAGCGCCAGCAGCACGGTGGACCGCTCGATCCCGCGGCCCAGGATGTCGTCCATCAGCTGCTGGAAATGGCCGAAATCCTTGGTCTTCTCGCCGGCCGGCAGGATGATGGCGGGCTGGGGAGCGATCCCCGCCTCCAGCATCGCGGCATTGAGCGTGTCCAGGTGCAGCGGTGCCACGTTGGCGTCGGTCACCACGATCGGCGCCCGGCCGCGGGTGACGGCGGCGATGCGCTCGCCGGCATCCGCCAGCACGCCGTCGCCGACCAGGATGTCGTAGCTGCGGGCGCCGAGCTCCAGGCGGACGGTGTCGATGGGGGCCGGAATGGCGTCGGAGACGGAGGTCATCGGAGGATTCCGCGAAGCTGGCGTTGCAGGATCAAGGCTGGGTTGAGGCTGGATTGAGGCTGGATCAAGGGATGGACGGGTGGATCAGGGCGTTTCGGCCTTGGCGTTCCGCCCCCCGCGGTGGGGGAGCTGGATGCCGAAATGCGCTTCGAGCGCGTCGATCACCAACTCCACCGTCACGTCGGGCGGCCGTTCGTCGCTGACCACTTCCAGGTCGGCCTCGGCATAGACGGGATAGCGCTGTTCCATCAGCCGGCCCAGGATGGCGCGCGGGTCGCCCTGGTTCAGGATCGGGCGGTGGGTGCGCCGGGCGGTGCGGGCGACCAGAACGTCGAGTTCGGCGCGCAGCCACACCGACAGGCCGTGCTCGCGGATCGCGGCGCGGGTCTCCGCATCCATGAAGGCGCCGCCGCCGGTCGCCAGGATATGCACCGGCTCGTCCTTGACCAGCCGGGTGATGATGCGGCGTTCGACGGAGCGGAAGACCGGCTCGCCGTCGCGGGCGAAGATCTCGGCGATGGTGCAGCCGGCCGCGGCCTCGATCTCGGTGTCGGCGTCGCGGAAGGGCAGATGCAGGCGCGCCGCCAGCCGGCGCCCGATGGCGCTCTTGCCGGCGCCCATCAACCCGACCAGCACCACGGTGCGCGGCAGCAGCGGCTGCGCGGCTTCCGCCATCCGTGTGCCCGGAACCTGGGCCGTCATCGCTTTGCGCAGTCCCATCGCATCCATCCGATCCGCCACCCGACCCTTCACCCCGTCCACCCGCGTCCCGCCATCCGCGGGAAGCGGCCGTCATGCCGCTGCAACAGACAACACTCATACCTGCCGGAACCAAGCCGGCACAAGCGCGCCGGGCATCGCCGGCACCCGATCGCCTTGCCGGGCGGCTCCGGGAAACCCAGGAGGGCGGGTTGCGTGGCGGTCCAACCTGTGGCTACACTGCGCCACCGCCCGGCGGTGTCCCAGATCGGGCGATGTCCCAGATCGCCGGTCGCCGCCTGCGCGGCCGGGGTGCGGATGCTTTAGCAGAAAAGCCCTTGCTTGTCCCAAGCCCTGCGGTCGCCGGGCGTGGTAGCTCCGCCCCGATCCGCTGCTTTTCCGACACAACGCGTCCTTGGTGCCATGAGCCGGTTTCTTTCCATCATCGTCGTCCTGCTGTTGCTGGTGATCGCCGGCGGCATGGTCTTCCTTGCATCGTGGGACCTGCCGGCTCCATCGAATACGGTGGAGAAGGTTCTGCCCGATGAGCGCTTCCCGCGCTGAACCGGGACCGCCGCACGCCGCCGGGCTGCCGGCCGGGTCGCCGGCGGCGGGCTGGCTGGGGGCTGGCTGGCCGGGGGCTGGCTGGATTGCCGGCGGCTTGGCCATGCTCTGCTGGTCCGCCGCCGCCGGAGCCCAGGCCCTGGGTCCGCCCGTCCGGCTGACCCCCGATCCCGTCCGGCCGGAGATGGCGGCGCCCGCGTCTCCGGTCCCCGTACCGGCACGCGTGGCAGCGCCCCCCGCCGCGCCATCCGTCCCACCGGTTGCCCCGCCATCGTCCGCCCTGCCATCGTCCACTCCGCCATCGGTCGTCTCTCCGGTGGTGGCGCGGCCGGTGCCGGTCGCGCGTGAGCCGCTGGGGGCGCCCGATCCGGACGGGGCCGGCCTGCTGAGCGGCGTGCAGGGGTTGGGGGCGGAGCCCTGGCGCGGCCTCGGCCGGGCGGAGCTTCTACCGTTGATCGCCGCCCTGCCGGTCGATACCCCGTCGCCCGCCACGAAGGCGCTGGAACGCCGCCTGCTGCTGAGTGCCGGCTCGCCCGCCATCGCGACCGGCGAAGCGCCGCCGCCTCGCGGTTTCGGCGCTCTGCGCATCGAGACGCTGTCACGGATCGGCGACCCCGCCGGGGCGGCCGGTCTGGCGGCCCTGCTGCCGGCGGCGCTGGCGGCGGACGAGTCGGCGGCGCGGGCGCTGACCGATGCGGAACTGACGCGCGGCGGCCTCGATTGCCCGCGCGCCCTGGCGCGCGGCAAGGGATTTGCCTCGGACTATTGGACCAGGCTCGCCCTGTTCTGCCACGCCCGCGTCGGCAACCGCGCCGGCACCGACGAGGCGCTGGCGGCCCTGCGCAGCAGTGGTGCCCGCCGCTCCGACCCGTTCCTGATGGTGGCCGACGCGCTGGCCGGGGCCGCCCGGCCGCCGGCGCGGGCCCTCGCCCTGCAAGGCGGCGGCGACGGTCTGGCGCTGACGCTCGCCGCCATGCGGACGGCGCGGATCGCCGTGCCGCCCGACCGGCTGCCGCTGGACAATCCGCAGGCGCTGGCCGCGGTCGCCACCAACCCCTCCACCGATCCGACCACCCGCGCCGCCGCCGGGGAGCGGGCGGCGGCGGCCCTGTTCCTCGACGGCCGGCAGCTTATCGACCTCTATGTCCAGGTGCAGCCGCGCGGTGACGAGCTGTTGCGGGTGAAAGACATCGCGCAGCGCGACCGCACCGCCCGCAGCCGTGCGCTGGTCCATCAGGCGATGGCGGCGGCGATGGACGGGCAGCGGCGCGTCGGGCTGGCATCCCTGGCGGTGGAGCTGGTCGACCCGCGCCTGCGTGCCGGGCCGGTGGGCGCCGCCGCGGCCGGGCTGCTCGACACCGTGTCGCCCACCGGCGATGCCGCGGCGTTGGCTCCGGCGGCGGCACGGCTCTATTACGCACTCGGCCGGCTCGACCAGGGGCGGCGCTGGCACGATCTGGCTCTGCGCAGCGGACGGAGCGCTGACACCGCCTGGCTGTGGCCGCTGGCCGTGGTGGCGACCGGGCGCGGCGGCGACGATCCCCGCGGGCTGGCCGCATGGCTGGACGAGGCGCTGCGCGGTGCCGACACCCCTGCCCGTGCCCGCATCGCCGGCCAGCTGGCGCTGCTCCAGGCGCTGGGCGTCGCCGTGCCGGACGAGGCGTGGCTGACGGTGACGGACGGCGCCGGGCCGCCCACCGGCAGCGATGCGGGGGTCGATCCGGCGCTGTGGCAGCGCCTGGGCGACGCCGCGGCCGGCGGACGCATCGGCGAGACGGTGGTCGCCGCCCTGCTGCTGCTGGGGGAGGCCGGCCCTGCCGGGGTGCCTCCGGTGGTGACGGCGCGGGTGGCCGCCAACCTGAAGGCGGTCGGGCTGGAGGCGGACGGCCGCGCGCTCGCCCGCGAGGCGATGGCGGCGCTGGCCGGCCCCGCCGTCGCCACCGCTCCGGCGGCAAGCCCGCCTTGAAGCCCGCCATGAATCCCGCCAACAAGCTTGGCATGAACTCGAGTCCGGGGAGCCTGTCGACATCATGAGCGGATCGGGCATGGCCGTAAAACGCGCAGCCAAGCGCCGGGGCCGGCCGTGCAAGCCACGACCGGTCGCCACCTCGCCGCATCTCGACGCCTTCCTCGACATGCTGACGGCGGAGCGCGGCGCGGCGGTCAACACGCGGCTGGCCTATGAGCGCGACCTCGCCGATCTCGGCCGCTGGCTGGCGCAGCGCGGCGTGCCGCTGGAGGCGGCGGGGACCGAGGATCTGAGGGCCTATCTGGCGGTGCAGGGCAAGGACGGTGCCCCCCGCACCGTGGCGCGGCGGCTGTCGGCGATGCGGCAGTTCTACCGCTTCCTGTTGTCGGAGGGCCGGCGGGCCGACGATCCGGCCTCCCCCCTCGACAGCCCCAAGCAGGGCCGGCCGCTGCCCAAGATCCTGACGGAGGCGGAGGTCGGCGCCATGCTGGCCACCGCCGAGGAGCGCGGCGGGCCGGAGGGGCTGCGGCTGGTCGCGCTGCTGGAGGTGCTGTACGCCACCGGCCTGCGCGTGTCGGAACTGGTCGGCCTGCCGATGACCGCCATCATGCGCGACGGCCGCGGCCTGCTGGTGCGCGGCAAGGGCGGCAAGGATCGGATGGTCCCGCTGTCCGACCCGGCGCTGGCGGCGCTTGCCGCCTACATTCCGTTTCGCGGTCACTTCATCCCGCCTGTTGCGGGGGCGGATGCCGGGCACAGCCCCTTCCTGTTCCCGTCACGCATCTCCGCCGAAGGGCACCTGACGCGCCAGCGCTTCGCGCAGCTGCTGAAGCAGCTCGCCATCGACGCCGGCATCGACCCGGAAAAGGTCAGCCCCCACGTCCTGCGCCATGCCTTCGCCACCCATCTGCTGGACCATGGCGCCGACCTGCGCTCCGTCCAGATGATGCTGGGGCATGCCGATATCGCCACGACGCAGATCTACACCCATGTGGTGACGGAACGGCTGAAGCGGGTCATGCACGACCATCACCCGCTCGCCCGCCGCAAGCCGGAGGAGCCGTCGTCGGGGGATTGAGGACGCCCAGGTAAGGATGATGGGGAGAACGGCGTCGAATGCATCTGCCAGACTCTCCCGTCCAGTGAAGAGTATGGAAAATTATCGTTCCATATTAATTACTTAATAAAATGCCTGCGCGATCCGGGATGGAGTGAGGGATGGGGCGAGGCCCTCCATCCTTACTTCTTCTCCAGCATCATCGTGCCCTGGCGGGTCACCTTGTTCCTGATCTTGTCGGCCAGCAGGGCCAGCGCCCAGGGCAGCTGGACCTCCATCTCGACGCTGTCGTCCAGCACGTCGATATGACCGGCGATGGTCTGGGCCAGCGCCACGACGCGGAAATCCAGACGGTCGCCGGTCCAGCTGTCGTCGATGCTGGTCGCGACGGCACCGAGGCGGGCCCGGACCTCGCCCATGCCGTCGACCAGCCGGCGCCTTGCCTCCGCCCGGCCGAGCGAGTGGGGGATCGACAGGGTCAGGGGCTTCGTCATCGTCGGCAGCTCCGCAGGGCACGGGGTCGGGTGGGACAGGGATAACGCGGGCGGCGGGAATTGGGTTCCGCCGGCGCCCACCCCTAAACCCCCGCCCTGCCCGCTCAGGCCCGCACCCCGTTGACCGGCGCGCGCACCGGCATGACGCAACGGACATGGGCGCCGCGATAGATGCCGGGTCCGCCGGTCTCGTCCAGCTCCAGCCGGCCGCCATGCAGCTCCATCACGTTGCGGGCCAGCGAGATGCCCAGGGCCGCCGCGCCATGCGGGTCGGCATCCGGGGCGGCGGCACCGCTGACCGACAGGGTGACGCTGCCGTTCAGCCTTTCGCCGGCCAGGCGGATGCGCCGGTCCGGCGGCGGGTTGCGGATGGCGCCGACCACCAGCGTGAACAGCGCCTGTTTCAGCCGCTTGCCGTCGCCCTCGATCTCGCCCAGCGCCTCGGGAGCCACGACCTCCATGCGCAACCCTTCGCGCCGCGCCCATTCGCGGGTCAGCCCGGCAACCGAGTCGAGCAGGTCAGGTAGGTTGACTGCTCCGCGGTCGAGCGTGGTCACCCCGGCGCCCAGGCTGGTCAGGTCGACCACGTCGTCGATCAGCTCCAGCAGGCGCTGCCCGGCCGCCAGCATGCTGCGGACATACTCCATCTGCCGCGGGTTCAACTCGCCGAAATACTGGTTCGCCAGCACCTCGGCGAAGCCGATGATGCCGTTCAGCGGGGTGCGCAGATGGTGGGAAACATTGGCGATGAACTCGCTCTTCAACTGGTCGGCGGCCTCCAGCGCTGCGTTGGAGGCGCGCAGCGCCGTCTCCAGCCGGGCGCCGTCGGTGACGTCCAGGTAGCTGTTCAGCACCGCCCCGTCCGGGAGCGGCAGGGTGGAGAACTCCACCACCGACCCGTCACTGCGCTCCACCCGGCCGGAACGGACGCTGCGTTCCAGCGTGGCGCCGATCAGCTCCTCCTTCAGCGCGTCCCAGATGGAGGCGGAGTTCGCGGTGCCGTCGGCCGGGGTGCCGGCCGGTGCGCCTGTCGCGGCGCCGGCCGTTTCGCCCGACCGCTCGGGCGGTGGGCTCTCCAGCAGCGGGCGCATGCGTTCGATCACGTCGGCGATGTGCGGCTCGCCGTACAGGTCGCCGTCGGCCAGATCCCAGATGCGGGCGAAGGCCGGGTTGGACAGCTTCAGCCGGCCGTCGCCGCCGAACACCGCGATGCCCTCCGCCAGATTGTCCAGCGTCTCCTGCTGCACCGCCATCAGCGTGTTGTAGGAGGATTCCAGCGCCAGCGTGTTGGTGACGTCCTCCAGGATGGTGATCAGCCCGCCCTGCGGATGGGGGGCGGCCAGATGGCGCAGGGTGGTGCCGTCGGGTAGATGCAGCATCTCCTCCAGCGGCTCCACCAGATGGGTGTAGCGGGTCAGCCGCTCGCGCTTGAAGGTCTGGTAGTCGGCATATTCCGGCAGGCGGCGGCGGGCGCGCAGTTCCTCCAGCAGCTCGGCGTTGGTCGGCTCGCCGCGCAGCCACGCCTCGTCCAGGTCCCACAGGCGGGCATAGGCTTGGTTGAAAAAGGTCAGCCGGGTGTCGGGCCCGAAGATGGCGATGGCGGTGCCCAGCCGTTCCAGCACCTCGGCATGGGCGGTCAAATGGCGGTCCAGCTCGCCGCGCAACTCCTCCAGCGGGGTGAGGTCCATGGCATAGCCGACCACCAGCGTGCCGCCGCCGTCGGTCAGCGGCAGCGGCGCCTCGGTCACCTCCAGCATGCGACGTTCGGTACCGATCACCACCGGGGTGCGGTCGGACTGGGCGAAGCCGCCGCTGCGCGCCCGTTCGGCCAGAGACGGGCCGGCGGCGGTCAGCTCCCGTCCCTCCGCCACCACGCCGTCGGGATCGCCGTCGACGGCGCGGGCATAGGCGCGGTTGCACCAGGACAGGCGTAAGGACCGGTCGCGCATCCACATCGGGATCGGCAGGGCGTCTGCCGCCGCCTGCAACTCGGCGAGGCGGGAGCGGGCGGCGCCCGTCTCCTTCTCCTGCCGGCGGGTTGCGCTGCGGGCGGCGTCGTGCGCGGCGGTGACGTCCTCGATCCAGACGACGTCGCAGCGCTCGGCCCCGGCGGAGCCGCGCCGGCCGGTCAGGACGAGCCGCCGCCCGTCGCGCGCCGATGCCTCGCATCGGAAGGGCTCGCCATCGCGGCGCAGGCGGGCAAGGGCGGAAGCGAATTCGGGTGTCGGCAGGGCGGTGGCCAGTTCGTCGGCCGTGGCGATGCCGATCAGGGATGCCGCCTGGTCCGACAGCAGGGCCTCGCCCGAGCCGTTCCAGGCGCACCAGGGATGGGGGGCAGCGGCCAGAAGCGCCCGCCAGCGGTCGCGGTCTGCGGCTGCATGATCGGCCTCGCGCCGGGTTTCCTTGTTCCAAAAGAAGCCAGCGAAACCGACCACGCTTTCCACCCCCCGGGGCCGGGACCAGCGCTATGCGGATGGTCCGGCCGAATCTATCGAAATGAGTCAAGAGGCGCAGAGTAGTTCACCCGTCCTCCACCGACAAGCAACACCCGCCTGCCGTGCGCCTTTTCGGGAAAGCCTTCCCGCCCAGGTAGATTTCGCTCCGACACGGCCGGTTACGCCATGGTCTCTTCCGGACGGTGCATCGTCTCTTTCGTGTGGCGCAAAGTACTTATCGCCTTTTCGACTTCGGGAAAGGCTGCGGCCATTGCGCCGGCATGGCGTTCCAGCTCCGTCTCGCATCCGTCGACGATGGCGCGTTCCAGGCCTGTGCAGGCGGCGGCCAGCGCCTGCGCCCCGGCGGTCCGCGCCGCCCCGGCCGCCGAATGGGCGGCGGCCCGCGCCTCCTCCATGTCTCCGGCCGCCAGCGCCTCCAGCGCCCGGTCCAGTGTGGGCCGCGTCGTCTCGATGAAGAAATCCATCATGTCGAGCGTAGCGCCGTCGAGGCCGCCATCCTCCATGCCGCCGAAGATCTCCCGCACATGGTCGAGGTCCAGCACCGGCAGCGCCTTTTCCGGCGGCGGCGGCGGGGCGGCGGGATGCGGCGGGGCGGCATCGAGCCGGCGGGCCAGGACCCGGGCGAGCTGTTCCAGCGTCACCGGCTTGGCGAGATAGTCGTCCATGCCGGCGGCCAGGCAGCGCTCCATCTCGCCCGACAGGGCATTGGCGGTCATGGCGACGATGGGCGTGCGCTCCCTTGCGGTTCCTTCCTCGGCGCGGATGCGGCGCGCCAGTTCGTAACCGTCCATGACCGGCATATGGCAGTCGGTGACGACCAGCCGGTGGCGGCCGCTGCGCCAGGCCGCCAGCGCCTGTGCTCCGTCGACCGCCAGTTCCGCCGCATAGCCGAGCCGGTGCAACTGGCGCAGGATCACCTGCTGGTTGGTCGGATGGTCCTCCGCCACCAGGATGGGGCCGAGAGCGGCGACAGGCGGAGCGGGGAAGTGCCCTTTCTCCGGCGCCGGGGCGGGAGCCGCGTCCTGCGCGGCGCGGCCGGTCAGGATGGCGGCGGCGCGAACCAGGGCGGCGCGGTGGACCGGCTGCGCCAGCCACGCCGGCGGATGGGGGCCGGCGGCGTTGGTGAAGGCATGGGGCGAAGCGGCCGGATGGCCGTTTTCCCGTCCATCGCCCAGCAACAGCCGCGGCAATCCGGGGCTGCAGGCGTCGGCCAGCGGCTCCAGCCGGGGGGCCAGCGCCATGGTGGTCACCAGCAGCCCCAGGCCGCCGCGCCCCAGTCGCGTCGCCGCGTCGGCCACCGTGGCGGCAGCCGTCACCGTGGCGCCGCCCTGTTCCAGGTAGCGGGCCAGCACGGCGCGTTGCACCTCGTCCTCGTCGGCCAGCAGAATGGACAGGCCGGCGAGCGGCGCCGGATCGGGCGGCAAGGATCCGTCGGTGCGCGGCAGATCGACCGTGAACCAGAAGGTGGAGCCGATGCCCGGTACGGACTCGATGCCGATCCGCCCGTCCATCCGTTCGATCAGCCGGGTGCAGATCGCCAGCCCCAGGCCGGTGCCCCCGAAGCGCCGGGTGGTGGAGCTGTCGGCCTGGCTGAAGGGCTGGAACAGACGGGCCTGTCCTTCCGGACCGATGCCGATTCCGGTGTCCTCCACCGCCACATGCAGGCGGACATGGCCGGGCCGGGCCGTGCCGGCGGCGTGGACGCGCAGAACCACCCGGCCGCGGTCGGTGAACTTGATGGCGTTGCCGGTCAGGTTGAACAGGATCTGGCGCAGCCGGCCCGAGTCGCCGCGCAGCCGCGCCGGCACCGACGGGTCTATGTCGCAGATCAGGGCCAGATCCTTCTGGTGGGCCTGGGGCGCCAGCAGGTCGGCCACGCCCTCCACCAGTTCGACCGGGCGAAGGTCGATCTCCTCCAGCTCCAGCTTGCCGGCCTCGATCTTCGAGAGGTCCAGGATGTCGTCGATGATCCGCAGCAGCGCCGCCCCGCTCTCGCGCATGGTGGCGACCAGCGTGCGCTGTTCCTCGTCCAGCGGGGTCAGGGCCATCAGTTCCAGCATGCCCAGCACGCCATTCATCGGGGTGCGGATCTCGTGGCTCATGGTGGCGAGGAACTCCGCCTTGGAGCGGGCGGCGATCTCCGCCTGCTCCTTCGCGGTGCGCAGCGCCTCCTCCGCCCGCTTGCGGGCGGTGATGTCGTAGCTCCAGGCCAGCACCGCCGGCTCGCCTTCGAAACTGGTGCGCTGGAGCGTTTGCAGGGCCCAGACCCGGCTGCCGTCGGGGCGGTCGACCGCCACCTCCGCGTCGCGGATCACCACGCCGCCGGCCTCCCGCCCCTCTTCCGGTCCCATCCCCTGGCCCGGCCCCTGGCCCGGCCCGATGCCGCGCCCGCGGATGGTGGCGCCGGGCAGGGCCAGGGCATGGCTGCTGCCGACGAAGGCGTCCAGGGACCGGCCCGCCAATTCGGCGGCGCGGGCGTTGGCGAAGGCGACGGTGCCGTCGGCCCGGCCGATCGACACGCCGACCGGGCTCTGCTCCAGGATGGTGCGCAGCCGGCGCTCGCCGTCGGCCAGGGCGGTTTCGCGGGCGCGGATGGTGGTGACGAAATAGGCCAGCGCGCGCGCCATCTCGCCGATCTCGTCCCGGCTGCCGGCGGCGCCGGCGGCGGGCGGGTCCAGTTCCGGTATCTCGGCCGGGCCGCCGGTCTCCACCGCCTGCATGGCGCTGCGCAGCCGGCGCAGCCGCGCCACCACGTTGCGGTGGATGTAGGCGAAGATCGCGGCGGCCCCCAGGATCGACAGCAGCGCCATGGCGATCACCGCACGCTCGCCGTCGCGGATCACCCGCTCGAACTCGGCGGAGCGGCGGGCGACATCCTGCTCGACCGCCAGGAAATAGTCCGACACGATGGCGACGAGCTGGTCCGAAACCGCCTGGTTGCGGACGGCCGAGCGCTTGATCGCCCGCTGCAGCGAAAGCTCGGCCTCGCGCAGGGCGAACAGGGGCGAACGCCCGAAGGCGGCTTCCTCCAGTTCGCGCTGCAGCGGCTCCAGCCGGGCGGCGTGGTCCGGCGGCAGGGCGGCCAGCGCCGTGGCTGCTGCGTTGAGCGAGGCGCGCGCGTCGGCCCGGAGCCGGTCGAGCTGGTCGTCGCCGTCGGCCCGCAGCGCCGCCAGCAGCGTCGTGGCGGTTCCGGTCAATTCATTGTGCCAGCGCGTCAGCATCGTGCGGTCGCGGTCGGCCGATCCCTCGCCGGGGGGGCCGGACCCCGTCTCCGCGGGCCGGACCGGATCCACCTCCTGCCCGTCCACCTCGTGCCCGTCCTCCTCCCGCCCCTGCTCGGTGCCGAGGCGGACGGCCAGGGCGGCCAGCGCCTGGGCGCGGGCATTGGTGTCGGCGATCAGGGAAAGCTGCTGCTGCACCTGGGCGTTCAGCGTCAGCAGGGTGCCGACCAGCTCGTTCTTGCGGCGGTCCAGTTCGCCCAGGTCGCCGCCGCTGTCGGTGCGGCCGCCGCCGCGGGTGCTCCCGTTGACGTTCCGGATGCCGCCATGGGCGATCAGCCGGGCCATCAATTGTTCCAGAAGGACGATCTGGTCCCCCATCCGCGCCATCACCGCCTCGCGCGCGGCCTGGTCCTGGGCGGCGATCAGGGCGGGGGCGATGGCGGCGACGGCGCCGCTCTGCTGCACCAGCTGCGCGGCGGCGACCAGTCCCGGCACCTTGGCGGTGGCGATCTGCTCGTAGCTCCGGTGGAAGCGGGAGAACAGCGAGACGGCGACCACGCTGGTCGCCGCGGCCAGCCCGCCGATGACCGTCAACCCTGCCAGGATGCGGAACGCCACGCTCCGCCGGGGACACCGCATGACCACCCCCTGTCCACCATTCCCGCCGGAACGGGTATCCCCGCGATCATGCCACGGATCGGCGGGCGCGGGGGCGCCGTTGTGCGCGGCGGAGTTGCGCGCGGCGGAGCCGGGTGCCGCCGGCCCTCAGGCAGTACTGGCCCTCAGGCGATGCCGGTGGACCCGAAGCCGCCCGCCCCGCGCGCCGTGTCGTCCAGCGAATCGACCTCGACCAGCGCCGCCCGGGGGGCCGGGGCGATCACCGCCTGGGCGATGCGGTCGCCGCGGGCGATGGCGAAGGGCTCGTCCCCCAGATTGACCAGGCAGACGCCGACCGGTCCGCGATAGTCGCAATCGACCGTGCCCGGCGTGTTCAGCACCGTCACCCCATGCTTCACCGCCAGCCCGGAGCGCGGCCGGATCTGCATCTCCCACCCCGCCGGCAATCCGACGGCGAAGCCGGTCTGCACCAGCATCCGTCCGCCCGGTGCCAGCATGGCCGGTCCGCCGGGCGGTACCGCGGCGCGCAGGTCGAATCCGGCCGCTCCTTCGGTGGCGTAGGACGGCAGCGGCAGGTCGTCGTTGCCGGGCAGGCGGAGAAAGGCGACGGTGGGCGTGGTCGGCATGGATGTTTCCCTGTGTCCTGGTGTCGGCTGGCGGCTGCAGCCGGTCAAATACGCTCGAAGTACGCCGCGGCCGCCTCCGCCAGCCGGGCGGCGACGGCTTCCTTGGTCATGGTCGGCCAGGATTCGACGGCATCGGCGCGGATCAGATGGACGGTGTTGTCGCTGCCGCCGAAGGTGCCGGTGCCGGGCGAGACGTCGTTGGCGACGATCCAGTCGCAGCCCTTGCGGGCGCGCTTGGCGGTGGCGTAGGCCAGGACGTCGCCGGTTTCCGCCGCGAAGCCGATCACCAGCGCCGGCCGCCGGCCGCCGGGGGCGGACAGGGTGGCGAGGATGTCGGGATTCTCGGCGAGCTCCAGCGCGGGCGGGCCGCCGCCGTCCTTCTTCAGCTTGCGGTCGGACGGGCCGGCGACGTGCCAGTCGGCGACCGCGGCGGCGCAGACGGCGATGTCGGCGGGCAGGGCCGCCTCGCAGGCGGCCAGCATCTCGCGGGCGGTCTCGATATGGCGGACTGTGCAGCCGGGCGGATCGGGCAGCCGGGTCGGGCCGCTGACCAGCGTCACCTCGGCGCCGAGCTGCGCCAGGGCCGCGGCGATGGCGTGGCCCTGCCTGCCGGACGAGCGGTTGGCGATGTAGCGCACCGGGTCGATCGGCTCATGGGTCGGGCCGCTGGTGACGACGGCGCGTCTGCCGGCCAGCGGCTTGCGCAAGTCGCCGGCCAGGATCCTGGCGATGGCGTCGACGATTTCCATCGGCTCGGCCATGCGGCCGGGGCCGTACTCGTTGCAGGCCATCGCGCCCTCGTTGGGGCCGACGCGCCACACGCCGCGGCTTTCCAGCAGTGCCAAATTGGCCTGGGTCGCGGCGTGCTGCCACATGCGAACATTCATGGCGGGGGCGACAAGCACCGGCTTGTCGGTGGCCAGCAGCACGGTGGCGGGCAGGTCGTCGGCCATGCCGGCCGCCATGCGGGCCAGCAGGTCGGCGGTGGCCGGCGCCACGACCAGCAGGTCGGCCTCGCGCGACAGGCGGATATGGCCCATCTCCGACTCGTCGGTCAGCGACCACATGTCCTGATAGACGGTATCCTCGGTCAGCGCCTGCACCGACAGCGGCGTGACGAAGCGGGCGGCTGCGGCGGTCATCACCGCGCGCACCGACGCCCCGCGCTCGCGCAGGCGGCGGATCAGCTCCAGGCACTTGTAGGCGGCGATGCCGCCGGCGATGACCAGCAGCACACGCTTGCCGGCCAGAATGGCATGATCGGCCATGGCGGCCTCCCTCTTCCGCGCTCCCGTCCCCGCTGCTGATAGTTCATCGCGGTGCCTCCGGCAAGCGGCGGTGCGGCAAATCGGGACCTTCGAGCAGCGATCTTCCCTGCGACATATCCGGTCCGGCTGGGATTTCGATGCGTTCGTATCGCCGACACATGCGCAGGGGGTGGGATTCCCGGAATTATCTGTTAGACAATAGGACGAACCCTGCCCCTACCTCTCGCGTGTCGCACACAGCATGCCGCCCGGTTCCATTCCCGTCCTGCTGATCGAAGACACCCCGTCCCTGGCCCGTGTCTACGCGGAATACCTGAAAAAGGAATCCCACACCGTCATCGCCGTCGAAACGGGGGCGGAGGCGTTGGTGCAGTTGAACGACGGCGCGCCGAAGGTGGTGCTGCTCGATCTCCAGCTGCCGGACATGAACGGGATGGAAGTGCTGAAACGCATCGACGCCCAGGCCCTGCCCTGCGCCGTCATCGTCATCACCGCGCATGGGTCGGTGAAGGCGGCGGTGGAGGCGATGCGCTACGGCGCCTATGATTTCCTGGTCAAGCCCTTCTCCGCCGACCGGCTGGTGGTGACCGTCCGCAACGCCATGGAGCGGCTGCGGCTGGCCCAACTGGTCGACACCTTCGAGAAGGATCTGAACCGCGCCCGCTACCACGGGTTCATCGGCTCGTCGCTGGCGATGCAGGCGGTCTACCGCATCGTCGACAGCGCCGCATCGTCGCGCGCCACCGTCTTCATCACCGGCGAGTCCGGCACCGGCAAGGAGGTCTGCGCCGAGGCGATCCACCGCCAGAGCCAGCGGGCGGCCCGCCCCTTCATCGCCATCAACTGCGGCGCCATCCCGAAGGATCTCATGGAAAGCGAGATCTTCGGCCATGTGAAGGGCAGCTTCACCGGGGCGGTGTCCGATCGCGAAGGGGCCGCGGCGCGGGCCGACGGCGGCACCCTGTTCCTGGATGAGATCTGCGAGCTGGCGCCCGACCTGCAGACCAAGTTGCTGCGCTTCATCCAGACCGGCACCTTCACTCCCGTCGGCGGATCCAAGCTGGAGAAGGTCGACCTGCGCATCGTCTGCGCCACCAACCGAGATCCCCTGCGCGAGGTGGAGGAGGGGCGGTTCCGCGAGGATCTCTATTACCGCCTGCACGTCATCCCAATCCATCTGCCCCCGCTGCGCGAGCGCGAGGACGACGTGCTGGAGATCGCCCGTCACTATCTGGCCGAATTCGCGCAGGAGGAGAAGAAGGGATTCAACCGCTTCTCCCCGGAGGCGGAGCAGGCGCTGCGCCACTATCATTGGCCGGGCAATGTCCGGCAGTTGCAGAACGTGGTGCGCATCGTCGCGGTGCTGCAGGATGGCGACACGGTGACGGCGGAGATGCTGCCGTCACCGCTCGGCACGCCGCCGCACGCCGCATCGGCATCCCCGCCTGCGTCGCCGCCGGCCGCTGCGGCACCCGTTCCGCGTCCGCATGTGCCGCCCTCGCCGGACTCGATCAAGCCGCTGTGGGAGGTCGAGAAGGACGCCATCGAGGACGCCATCGCCGCCTGCGACGGCAACATCCCCCGCGCCGCGGCGCTGCTGCAGATCAGCGCCTCGACGATCTACCGCAAGCGCCTCGCCTGGCAGGCGGAAGGCAAGCTCTAAGCCTTTATTGCGACGTGGTCTCTCGGTCGGCCGGGAGAATTCCTCAAGAAAAGGGCTAGTACCCTTCGACGAAGAACCGTCGCCTTCGTCGTACTTCCTCTCCGGTCTTCGGCATCGTTGGTCCTATGCCGTGAGACGGAATTGCCCGCAACCACAGCATGCGGCTAGCCTCCCCGCACAATGTCTTGGTTCCGCTTGTCCGGCAGACCTCATGGCGCAGCCGATGCCGGCGTTTCCGGACCCATCCGTTTCGCAATATCCAGGGGGAGGCCCATGACCAACGGTACCGTCAAATGGTTCAACACGACCAAGGGATACGGCTTCATCGCGCCGGAAGCCGGTTCGAAGGACGTGTTCGTGCATATCACCGCGGTGCAGCGATCCGGCCTGCATGCCCTGTCGGAAGGCCAGCGGGTCCAGTTCGAGGTCGCCCGCGGCACCAACGGCAAGGATTCGGCGGTGAACATCAGCGTCGTCGAGTGACGCGCGTCCGCCACCGGTCCCGGCCGGTCGGGATGGGGCGGTCAGATCAGGCCAGGTATCCGGCGGCGCGGTAAGCTGTGATGGCGTCTCCGGCCAGACGGGGAATGTCGCCGCGCAGCCGCTCCACCGTGTCCGCTCCGTCCTTTCCCGCCCCGCCCTCCACCGCCGGCGAAGCGCGGCAGGCCATCTCCAGGGCCCGGGCGGCGTTGCACAGGGAACGGGCGCCGAAAGTACCGGCAGTGCTCTTCAGCGTGTGCGCTTCGCGTGTCAGGATGGCACGGTCGGTCTCGACCACGATGCGGTCGACCCGCTCCCGCGTCTCGTCCACGAACTGCCGCAGCACGTCGGCCAGCAGATCCGCATCCAGATCCTGGGCCAACTGGTCCAGCACCTCGCGGTCCAGCACCTCGTCCGCCGTGCCGCAGGCGGACGGGGCGCAGGAGTGGAAGCCGGCCGACAGGCCGGATGCATCGGACGCGCGCAGCCATTTTTCCACCGTTTCCAGCAGTTGGGAACGGTCTACCGGCTTGGCGACATGGTCGTTCATGCCGGCGTCCCGGCAGCGGATGCGGTCGGCCTCGTCGGTGTCGGCGGTCATGGCGATCACGGGAATCCGGCCGGCCGCTCCCGGCAGATCGCGCAACAGGCGGGTGGCGGTCAACCCGTCCATCTCCGGCATCGACAAATCCATCAGGATCAGGTCGTAGCCGCCGGCCTGGGCCGCCATCAGCGCTTCCAGCCCGTTGTCGGCGGTGTCGGCCCGGTGGCCGGCCTGGGCCAGGATGGCGGTGACCAGCATCCGGTTCAGCGGACTGTCCTCCACCACCAGCACGCGGCGGGTTGCGGGCTGAACATCCGTGGGGAGAGGCGACGGCGGCATCCGCGGCGGCATCGGAATGGCTCCGGAAAGGGGAAGCGGCAGTGTAGGGGCGTTGCCTTGCCGCTGCAAAGCTTCGCTCCATCTTTCGAGGGCGGGCGGAATTCACGGAATTCCATGGCCGGCGCTTCAAATCGGCGCGTCGCACCGGTATGGTGGCGCGCTTGGCCGGCATCCGGATCGGAATGCCGTCCGCAAGACAGAGCCCCCTCGACCCCGGGCCCCCCTCGACTCTAGGCAGTGTCGCAGACGATGACCAAACTGAACACCTACCGCTCCGGTCCCGACGAGCGCGGGCATTTCGGCATTTTCGGCGGGCGCTTCGTCGCCGAGACGTTGATGCCCCTGATCCTGGAGGTCGAGAAGGCCTATCGCGAGGCCCGCGCCGATCCCGCCTTCGAGGGCGAGATGCGCCTGCAGCTCAAGCAGTATGTCGGCCGCCCCAACCCGCTCTACTACGCCCAGCGCCTGACCGAGCGGCTGGGCGGGGCCAAGATCTACTTCAAGCGCGAGGAGCTGAACCACACCGGCGCGCACAAGATCAACAACTGCATCGGCCAGATCCTGCTGGCCCGGCGCATGGGCAAGACCCGCATCATCGCCGAGACGGGCGCCGGCCAGCATGGCGTGGCGACCGCGACGGTCTGCGCGCTCTACGACATGCCGTGCGTCATCTACATGGGCGAGACCGACATCGCCCGCCAGCAGCCCAACGTCTTCCGCATGAAGCTGCTGGGGGCGGAGGTCCGCGCCGTCACGTCCGGCGGGCGGACGCTGAAGGACGCGATGAACGAGGCGCTGCGCGACTGGGTCACCAACGTCGCCGACACCTTCTACATCATCGGCACCGCCGCCGGCCCGCACCCCTACCCCGCCATGGTGCGCGACTTCCAGTCGGTGATCGGCGACGAGGTGCGGACCCAGATGCAGGAGCTGGAGGGCCGCCTGCCCGACAGCCTGGTCGCCTGCGTCGGCGGCGGGTCGAACGCCATCGGCATGTTCCATCCCTTCCTCGACGATCCGTCGGTGCAGATGATCGGCGTCGAGGCCGCCGGCCGCGGCATCGAGAAGGGGCCGCTCGACCATGCCGCCTCGATCAACGGCGGCCGTCCCGGCGTGCTGCACGGCAACCGCACCTATCTGCTGCAGGACGAGGACGGACAGATCCTGGAGGGCCACTCGATCTCCGCCGGGCTCGACTATCCCGGCATCGGGCCGGAGCACAGCTGGCTGCACGAGGTCGGCCGCGTCGAATACGCCTATGCCACCGACCAGGAGGCGCTGGACGCCTTCCAGCTCTGCGCCCGCACCGAGGGGATCATCCCGGCGCTGGAATCCGCCCACGGCCTGGCCGAGGTGATCAAGCGCGCACCGAAACTGCCCAAGGACCACCTGATGGTGCTGTGCCTGTCGGGCCGCGGCGACAAGGACATCTTCTCCGTCGCCAAGCATCTGGGAGTGGAACTGTGAGTGCCGCTGTGAAGAGCGCCGACATGAAGAGCGCCGACATCCTGGCCGATGGCCGCATCGCCCGCCGCTTTGCCGCGCTGAAGGCGGAGGGGCGCGCCGGCCTGGTCACCTTCGTCACCGCCGGCGATCCCGATCCGGCCGTCTCGCAGGCGGTGCTGAACGGCCTGCCGGCGGCGGGCGCCGACCTGATCGAACTCGGCATGCCCTTCACCGACCCGATGGCCGACGGCCCGGCGATCCAGGCCTCCTCGCTGCGTGCGTTGAAGGCCGGCATGACGGTGCGCAGGACGCTGGAGATGGTGCGCGGCTTCCGCAAGCTGGATGCCGACACGCCGATCATCCTGATGGGCTATTTCAACCCGATCCATGCCTTTGGGGTGGAGCCCTTCCTGGCCGCCGCGCGCGAAGCCGGGGTCGACGGGCTGATCGTCGTCGACCTGCCGCCGGAAGAGGACGAGGAGCTTTGCCTGCCGGCGCTGGAGGCCGGCGTCAGCTTCGTCCGCCTGACGACGCCGACCACCGACGAGGCGCGCATGCCGACCGTGATGCGCAACACCTCGGGCTTCGTCTATTACGTGTCGATCGCCGGCATCACCGGCACCGCCAGCGCGTCGAACACCGCCATCGATGCGGCGGTCGCCCGGCTGAAGCGCCACACCGGCCTGCCGGTCGCCGTCGGCTTCGGCATCAAGACGCCGGCCCAGGCCGCCGAGGTCGCCCGCGTCGCCGACGCCGCCGTGGTCGGCTCCGCCATCGTCACCCGTCTGGCCGATGGGATCGACGCGGCGGGTACGGTCAAGCCGGGCACGGTCGAGGATGTTCTGGGCTTCGTCGGCGAACTGGCCGCCGGGGTGCGCGCGGCGCGGGGGTGAGCCTATATTGAGGGGGCGGCGCCACCGGGAGACCTGCCATGGCCTATCTCTACATCGTCGACGATGACGAACCGCCGAAGCCGCTCCCCAGCCGGGAGGAGGCGGAGGCCGAGATCGCCGACTGGCAGCGGCGGATCGACGCCCTCTATGACGAGGTCGTCGGTTGGCTGCCGCCGGGAGAAGGCTATGAGGTCGACCGCTCGCGCCTGCTCCCGCGGCATGAGAACATGCAGAAGATCCTGGAGCTTCCCGGCTACGAGATCCCGCTGCTGCGGATCCGCCGGGACGGCAGGGACATCCTGATGTTCCAGCCCGACGCCCGCTGGGTCCTGTTCACCCGCGGCCGGGTCAACCTGTATGTCGGCACCATCCGCGCCGGGGACCGCCTTCTGGCCAAGGAGGCGGATGCCGAAGGACCGGAGTGGAAGTACCGGACGACGGGCGGCTGGCAGCCGGGCGGAAAGCCCTGGAATCGGGAATGCCTGCTCGATCTTCTGCGGGAGGTCAGGTGAAGGACTTTGCCGACACCTTGCGGACGTTCGAGATTTCCAGCGAGAACCTGGATCGCATCCGGCAGGACGCGCTGGTCTTTAACGACGGCCCAGATCGCGTCAAGCATCTGGATCGTCTAGTGCTTGTTAACCAGCAGGCGTTCTTCATCCTGTTCATCGCCCTTTTCGAGGCGAAACTGAACCGCCTCGCCGCCGCCCTGATCGATCGGATGAAGCAGCAGGCGGATTGGCGCGACCGCCGGGTGTTGGACGATCTGGAGCATCAGCCCGAGCGGATCCGCAACATCCCGGTCATGCGGAAGGTCGCATTGCTCACCGACAAGCGCGGAGTCGTTTACAGGCGCATCAAAGAGCTTTACGACATCCGCAACCGAATCGCCCATGGAACCCTGCTGACCGAAGAGATCGACGTCGCCGAGGTTGCTGATGAACTCCAGCGCTTCGCCGCCGGTCTGAACGAGGCATCATGAACTGGCTCACCAACTACGTCCGCCCCAAGATCCGCGCGCTCTATGCCCGCAAGGAAGTGCCCGACAACCTCTGGCACAAATGCCCGAGCTGCGAGTCGATGCTGTTCCACCGCGAGCTGGAAGAGAACCTGCACGTCTGCCAGCATTGCGGCTTCCATATGCGGCTCGACCCGATCAAGCGGCTGGAGTCGATGTTCGACGACGGCGCCTATGAGGGCGTCGAGTTGCCGAAGTCGGTCGCAGATCCGCTGAAGTTCCGCGATCAGAAGCGCTACACCGACCGCCTCAAGGAGGCCCAGACCAAGACCGGCCGCACCGACGCCGTCGTGGTGGGCGAGGGGCGGATCGGCGGCCATGCCGCCGTGGTCGCCGCCTTCGACTTCGGCTTCATGGGCGGGTCGATGGGGATCGCCGTCGGCGAAGGGCTGCTGACCGCCGCCCGGTTGGCGGTGGCGAAGAACGCGCCGCTGATCGTCGTACCGGCCTCGGGCGGCGCGCGCATGCAGGAAGGCATCCTGTCGCTGATGCAGATGCCGCGCACCACAATTGCGGTGGAGATGGTCAAGGAAGCCGGCCTGCCCTACATCGTCGTGTTGACCGACCCGACCACCGGCGGCGTCACCGCCAGCTTTGCGATGCTGGGCGACATCCATATCGCCGAGAAGGGCGCGCAGATCGGCTTCGCCGGTGCCCGGGTGATCGAGAGCACGATCCGCGAGACCCTGCCGGAGGGCTTCCAGCGCTCCGAGTATCTGCTGGAGCACGGCATGGTCGACATGGTCGTCCACCGCCGCGACTTGCGCCCGACGCTGGTCCGCACCATCGGCCTGCTGATGACGCCGCGCATCGATGCGGTGGAACCGGAGGATGTCGACCTCACGGCCGCTCCGTTGGCCGAGGGAGAGACGGTGCAGCCGGCCGTCCAGCAGCCGGCCGTCCAGCCCGCCGCTCCGGCGGCATCGTTCCAGGCCGGCGCCGACTGACCGGCGCTCCTTCCGAACGGCCACATCCGACTAGAGACGACCATGACCGACGCCCTCCGTTCGCCGGCACGCCCGGCCGCCAGCCGTTCCGATCCGGTGCTGGAGCGGCTTAAGGGGCTTCACCCCAAGGTCATCGATCTGTCGCTGGAGCGGATGCACCGGCTGCTGGCGGCGCTTGGTCATCCGGAGGCCAAGCTGCCGCCGGTGGTCCATGTCGCCGGCACCAACGGCAAGGGGTCGACGGTCGCCTTCCTGCGGGCGATGCTGGAGGCGGCGGGCTATCGCGTTCATGTCTATACGTCGCCGCATCTCGTGCGTTTCCACGAGCGCATCCGGCTGGCCGGCCGGCTGATCGACGACGACCATCTGGCCGCCCTGCTCGAGGAATGCGAGGTCGCCAACGACGGCGACCCGATCACGTTCTTCGAGGTGACGACGGTCGCCGCCTTCCTGGCCTTTTCCCGCGTGCCGGCCGACGTGGTGCTGCTGGAAACAGGGCTGGGTGGACGGCTCGACGCCACCAACGTAGTGGACTGGCCGGCGGTGACGGCGGTGACCCGCATCTCCTACGACCATCGCCAGTTCCTGGGCGACTCGCTGCTGGAGATCGCCTGCGAAAAGGCCGGGATCTTCAAGCCGGGCGTGCCGGTGGTGCTGGCCCCTCAGCCGGAGGCCGATGCGCTGAAGGCGTTGAAGCTGCGCGCCAACGCCATCGCCGCGCCGATCCAGCCCTGGTCGGTGGAGGAGCGCCCCGGCGGTTTCCGCTTCGAGAGTGCGAAGCGGCAGGTTGATCTGCCGCGGCCGGGGTTGGCCGGTGCCCACCAGATCACCAATGCCGGCGTCGCCATCGCCTGTCTGGACCATCTGCCGCTGGTGGTGGATGACGAGGCGGTGCGCCGAGGTCTGGCTGCCGTCGAATGGCCGGCCCGGCTGCAGCGCCTGACCCGCGGTCCGTTGGCTGAAAGCCTGCCGCTGGGCTGGGAGCTGTGGTTGGACGGTGGCCACAACGATTCGGCGGGCGAGGTGCTGGCCCGGCAGGCGGTCGATTGGTCGCGCGGCCAGCCCGACGGTGGCCTCGCCCTGCCCCTGCTGCTGATCTACGGCATGCTGTCGAGCAAGGATCCGTTCGAGTTCCTGGGCCCGCTCGCTCCCTTCACCCATGCCCTGCGCGCGGTGGCGATTCCCGGCGAGGAGGCCAGCTTCACCGCCGAGGAATCCTGCGAGACCGCCAAGCTCTGCGGCATTCGCGACCATGGCGCGGCCGATGGGGTTGACACTGCCCTGGCCGACCTGACGGGCGGCCGTCAGGGGCCGGCACGCGTGCTGATCTGCGGTTCGCTCTATCTCGCCGGCTCGGTGCTGGCGGAGAACGGCTGAGGCTTTGGGGCTGGGGTTACTGGTCCGGGCCCGCTGATCTTGCCCCGGTTCGGTGGACACGGGTTCATGCGAATCATTGCTTGGCTTGTCCGGGGATGATGTAGCCGATGGCCGAATGGGCAGGCTGTCGATTGCTGTAGGTTTCGATGTAGGCGAATACCTCCCGCGGCGGGTTTGGCCGCGGGTTTCGAACCGGGGTCGATGGACCAACTCGTCCTTGAAGGTGTGGCAGAAGCTCTCCATGGGTGCATTGTCGTGGCAGCCGCCCTTGCGGGACATGGACTGCCGCATGCCGGCAGCCTGCAGCAAAAGGCGGTAGTCTCGGAAGGTATGGCTTCCGCGATCGGAATTTTGGATGAGGCTCGCGGGCGGCCGCTGGCACTGGATGGCCAATACCAGGCCCAATGTGGCGAGTTTGGCGCGCATATGGTCGGCGCATCGCCCAGCCCACGACCTTCCGGATCCAGGACAAGCACTGCCGCCAGACATAGCCAGCCCTTGCCGGTGGGAAGATTTGAACCGCACCGGGATTCCCGGAGGCCCCGTTTCTTGAGAGAGTGGGGTCATCATGACGAAATCTGCATCACCCAAATACGCCCCTGAAGTCCGCGAGCGCGCGGTCCGGATGGTGTTCGAACACGAAGGCGAGCATGCCTCGCAGTGGGCGGCGATCAGCTCGATCGCGGCGAAGATCGGCTGCAATCCCGAGACGCTACGGAACTGGGTCCGGCAGGCCGAGCGTGACCAGGGCAAGCGATCCGGTCCGACAACGGACGAACAGGAGCGG
Organism: Azospirillum thiophilum; assembly: GCF_001305595.1. Taxonomy (NCBI): domain Bacteria; kingdom Pseudomonadati; phylum Pseudomonadota; class Alphaproteobacteria; order Rhodospirillales; family Azospirillaceae; genus Azospirillum; species Azospirillum thiophilum. Next base: position 902,301 of record NZ_CP012401.1, on the reverse strand, counting down.
ATCAAGGCGCTGGAACGCGAGGTCCGAGAGTTGCGTCAAGCGGACGAGATCCTACGCAAGGCATCGGCGTATTTCGCCCAGGCGGAGTTCGACCGCCCGTTCAAGAAATGATCGCCTTCATCGACGCACACCGCGCCGTTCACGGGGTCGAGCCGATCTGCAGAGTGCTGCCGATCGCCCCGTCGACTTACCGCGCCCATGCCGCCCGGCGGGCCGATCCGTCCAAGGCGCCGGTCCGCTCGCGAAGTGATGCGGAGCTGGGTTTGGCTATCCGACGGGTCTGGGACGTGAACTTCCAGGTTTATGGGGTACGTAAAGTGTGGCGGCAGTTGCGGCGGGACGGTATCGACGTGGCACGCTGCACAGTGGCCCGGCTGATGAAACACATGGGTCTGAAGGGGGCGGCGCGTGGCAAGACGATCCGCACCACGATCAGCGACCGGGCGGCTCCCTGTCCCGCCGACCGGGTGAACCGCCAGTTCCTGGCGCCACGCCCGAAGGCCTTGTGGTTGGCGGATTTCACGTACGTGTCGACATGGCAGGGCTTTGTCTACGTAGCCTTCGTCATCGACGCATTCGCCCGCCGCATCGTCGGCTGGCGGGTGTCGCCCACCGCCCACGCCGACTTCGTCTTGGATGCCCTGGAGCAGGCGCTTCACGACCGCAGGCCCGCCAAGGGCAGCGGTCTCATCCATCACTCCGACAGGGGATCGCAATACGTTGCGATTCGCTACACCGAGCGTCTCATCGAAGCTGGGGTTGAGCCCTCCGTGGGTAGTGTTGGCGATTCCTACGACAACGCCTTGGCCGAGACCATCAACGGTCTCTACAAGACCGAGGTGATTCGGCGCCGCGGGCCATGGCGCACCCTGGAGGCTGTCGAGTTCGCCACCCTGGAATGGGTGGACTGGTTCAACAACCGGCGCCTGCTCGAACCCATCGGCAACATTCCGCCCGCCGAGGCCGAAGCGCGCTACTATGCTCAAACTGAGGACGTCGCCATGGCGGCGTACTCAAGCCAAATGGCCTCCGACAATCCCGGGGCGGTTCAGAGCCCGTATGCTGCCGCACCCTGGATACTGTGCGACGCATCGGCCGCACCACCCGTGGGGAAAAGCAAAAAGGCTCGGCGATTTGCCGAGCCTTTCCGATGGGTTGGAAACCCTTATCTCAGTGGCGGAGGGAGAGGGATTCGAACCCTCGATACGCTTTTGACGTATACACACTTTCCAGGCGTGCGCCTTCAACCACTCGGCCACCCCTCCGCAGAGGCCCGGGTTATAGCCAGAGGCTCGCGGCGACGCAAGCCCTCGATTCAACCCGGTGATATTTTTTTATGCGTCCCCGGATACCGTGCCAATCTCGTCCGCCAGGGTGCCGACGGTGCGGCACAGAAGTTCCAGATCCTGGGGTCGGGACAGCCGGTGGTCTCCGTCCTTGACCAGGATGACGCGGACATCGTTGCCGGTCAGCGTTTCGGCAATGCGCAGGCTGAGTTGCCAGGGCACGTCGGGATCGCGCTGGCCATGCAGCAGGCGGACGGGACCGTCGAAGGCGATGGGGCTGCCCCCGCGCAGCAGCATGTGGTTGCGGCCCTCCTCGATCAGGGCGCGGGTAATCGGCTGCGGTTCGGGACCATATTCCGACGGGCGGTTCCACACGCCGATCTCCATGATCCGGCGGCGGATGTCGGGCTCGAAGATGTCCCACATCAATTCTTCGGTGAAATCCGGGGCCGGCGCGATGCCGACCAGCCCGGCCACCCGTTCCGGACGGCGTAGCGTGGTCAGCAGCATCATCCAGCCGCCCATCGATGAGCCGACGAGGATCTGCGGCCCTGCCGTTACCCGGTCCAGCACCGCCAGCGCGTCGTCGGCCCAGAGGCCGATGGTGCCGTCGGAAAAGCGACCGCTTGAGGCGCCGTGTCCTTGATAGTCGAAGCGGGTGAAGGAAAGGCCGCGGTCGACCGCCCAGCGTTCCAGCGTGGTCGCCTTGCTGCCGGTCATGTCGGACATGAAGCCGCCGAGGAACATGATGCCCGGCTTGCCCTGCCCGGCGGGACCGGCAGGGGTGTGGTGATAGGCTATGGTCGCCGCACCGCGCGTTAGGCTATGGTGCGCGCCGCCCGGATGGGCTGCGGTTTCGGTCATACGGTCACCTTCGGCAACGGATACCGGCACGCGGTCGGATACCGGTTTCGATGGCGGCCGGCGGGCAGGAGCCCGCGACCACCCCGGGCCGCCCCTTCCGAGCAGCCGGCATCATGGATTTCGACCCCCACCTTACCACCGACCCGTTTCC